>WYBG01000348.1 GCA_011526015.1 Deltaproteobacteria bacterium
CAGTAAATCTTAGACCTCTTCGAGAAACCAAAATTTGAAGAGAATGACCAAAACTCTGTGATCTCTGTGTCTTTTGCATGGTGAGTTTATCGAACCATGTGGTAAAATGCGTAACATCAGTTAAGAACTATAATCCCGTAGGGATGATCGAGAATAGCCCGGAAATTTATTCCCGGGGTAAAAAGCAGGGTACTATCCAAAGTCCCGAAAGGACGACTGAAATTGCTTTATTAACAATGTTACCTCCCCTTTCAATCGTCCCGACGGGACTTTCCGTCGATAAACCGGCCATTATTCCCGGCGATGAATCACCGGGCTATTTTCGTACAGTCACTCCGTGGCTAAAAATGTGAATTTGTGCTGCGCCCAAAATAAGGAGATTCCGGCATTCGCAGGCTGTTGCAGATTCACTAAAAAGTGACTCAAGATTGTCATTCCCGCACGTTTTAAGTGGGAATCGATGACTTTGTGGATGTGGATTCCCGATAAAAACATTCGGGAATGACAATCTGCAACAGCCTCTTTATACCGGAATCTCTTTGCTACGTTTTCAGCTCTGCCTTTTTCGCACTACTGCCCTGAGACGCTAAAACACCCTCGCCTTTCTACCCTGCATCCTTAACCTCCAACCCTCCGAATAGCACCAGCCCCTTGATGATGAGCAGGTTTTCCGGGGCAAGCTCTTCTCCGATAACCTGCCGGCGGGCGTCTTCAAAGCCTCCGAAAATCGGCATCCCCTTCATCACCACGTTCCAGTTGCGGGGAACGCGAAGCTCCGCGCCGCCGAACATCACAAACACGTCCAGGACATTATTCCCGGGAGCCAGCCGCGAGCCGGAGAAATCGATCTCCACCCCGCCGAAAATGGTTGTGATATTCCCGCCTTCAAAATTTTCCGAAGCGATCTGCACTTCCCGGCCCCCAAAAATGGCCACGGCGTCGATGCGGTCCTGGGTAAAGCTCTCTTCCGCGCGGTCGGGGCGGGTAGAGCGCAGGTAGTGAGTCCAGACAATGCGAATACCGATCAGAATCAAAATGACCGGCCAGAATTGGAAAATATCGCCCAGGTCGATGTAATCCCGGGTAACCAGGAAGAGCAGCAATCCCGCCGCGATCCAGACCGAGGCGGAATAGACCTCCCGGAAATTGGAGGAATAGAGCTTAACCAGCCCGATGATCACAAAAATAAGCGGCCAGTAATCCCAGATATCGCCCCAGTAGATGAATCCCAGGTTTTCCAGCAACAAGTATAATCCCAGCAGGATCAGGCCGATGCTCAGCCAGAAATTCGCGCCGAATTTTGGTTTCGATTCGTTCATTATAAAACTCCCTTGTATGAGTTGAAGAGGTTCAGCATCAAATTTGCCGAGTTCAAAAAAACTGATAGCAACTTGCGCAGGGAATCGGGTAAATAATCATCGAGAACTTGCGGGGAGAGAAATCCGCCGTTGTAAGCCAGCAGGCCCAGTCCGATGAAAATGAGCAGCAGGTTGGAGGGCACGTCGCGGTAGCGCGGGCTGCTGATCTGCGCGATCCCGGTAATGATGAAGAGAACCGGCCAGTAGGTTTGTAAAATGGCCGCGGGTGAGAGATTATACTTCTGCAACAGGTGAACGATGCCGCCGATAAGTATGACCAGGCCGAGCCAAAATTCGGGACGAAGGTAGAGCCGCTTCAGCTTCATTCATCGTTTCCTGAAATGAAGAGGTGTATAAGCTGATAAATTCTGCCTGCCTGAGCAAGCAAACGCTCCTATTCCGGCAGGAGCGATTTGACCATGTTTCTACGGGAAAAATGAAAGAAGGTTAGCCAGCTCATCATTCCTTCTCTGCCAAGCAAGGCAAGCTGGATTTCCCGCAGCGATTTTCCCGCCCGGCGCATCTCCCCGGCTTTGCGATGCAGCTCTTCCAGGTATTCCAATTTCCGGCGCAGCATTTCCCGCCCATTTTCCACCACCCCGCGGTGGGCGCAGAAAACGGTAGCGAAATCATGCTCCAACACCCCGCGCAGGCTTTCCACCTCCTCCCGGTAATGATCCGCCTCCCGCGCAAATTGCGGGGCCGGGGTAATAAAAAGGTCCGCGGTGAACAACCACCCCCGCTGCGGAATTAGAAAACAGGCCATGTCCGGGGCATGGCCGGGAGCCGGGAGCAGTTGCAGGCTAAGCCCCGGGCCAAGTTCCACTTCCCGGGGGAGAGCTTCCGCCCGGAATTTAGCGGGAACTCCCCAGATTACCCGGCGATATAGCTGCATCGGGTAGCCTTGTGAAAGGTAGGAAATGCTCAATTCCGGGGCCATCACGGGAATTTTCAACTCCCGCTGAATGGCCGCGCCGTTGCCGCTATGATCCTCGTGGTGATGGGTGATCAATACCCGCCGCGCCCGGCGGCTCTGCAAAAAATCCCGCACAAATCGCCACTGGTTGGGCGGCCCGGCGTCAATGGCCGTATCACCGACCCGGTAAACGATAGCGGAGGTATTGATCTGCGATGTAAAGCGGCCTACCCGGATTCCCTCCACTTCCCCGTGGGAAAGGTGCTGAATAACACTCATTGCTTTTGAATTTCTCTTGCAGCCATGGTAATATGGTAATCATTTAAGTAAAAAACGGGTAGTGATAAATTGTTAATGCTGTTTCGCGACAAGCAGGGATGCTTGTCGCACTGTACGACCCCGCTCCTTGCGGGGTCGCTGCAGCAAGGAGCATTAATTGTTTAGTACTACCAAAAACGTTTCTTCGATTTCCTGAATCAGAAAAGGAAGATTGGAGATTCTAAATGAAAGATGTAGCGCCGGAATGCGGTTGTGTTTTATATCCGGTGGAACATGTTTATGATGTGGATGTGTAGAAGCGAGGAAAGGATTATCGGGATGTTCCTGCGAATCATACCAATATTGCAGTTCATTACCGGCATGGGCAATATACCCATAAGTCGATTCATATTCCTCGCGAGTTGGCTTCATCAACTTCAAATTTGGGTAAGATCTTTAATAAAAGGCGATTCTTTTAGCATAAGAGCACGGTAGCGTTTCAGTCTGTCCTGCTTGCTCTTGTAATACCCGGCCCATTCAGCAAAATCCAGATTGCCGTGGTCTTCCAGCCAGCCATTGGTATAGGCATCGAAAAAGTATTCCGAAAGAATGCCGTAGCGTTTCTCGAATTCCTGGCATTTGTTCTCTGCTGCGTGCAGATCTTCCAGAATTGCCTTTAGTTGATCGGTCATATTTCTACTCATAATTCTCGCACATTTTTACCTGCCGCGCTAAACTTACAATTGGGAGCCTGATATTTCAAGCGTTTTAATTACCGGATGTCCCACCGGCCCCGGGTTCATCCGTCCAGCCGGGACAGAATTTCTTTCTGCAATTGGCGGTGCAGTTCCCGGTTTTCCGCCCGATCGGTTCGGATTTCGATGAGAGTGGATTGTCTGTTCTCGAGCGCTTCGAGGTAAGCATCGATCAATTGCGGGTTGGTTTGGGGCCGGCAATAAGCCAATCCGAACATGGCCGCGGCATGCCGGAAGTCGAACCGGTGCGGGGTTGCGAAATAGGGTTCGAAAACGTCTTCGAATTGGGAGATCGGCAAAAAGGAGAATATCCCGCCTCCGCCATTGTTGATCGCCGCCGCCACCAGGGGCTGTGCCAGGGAAGCAACCTGCGCCAGGGAATTCAGATCGTGCAGCAGCGCCAGGTCCCCGGTGAGCAGGGTTACCGGCCGATCCAGGCCCGCCGCAAACCCGCAGGCGGAGGCGACGGTTCCGTCAATGCCGCTGGCCCCGCGATTGGAAGCCACCCGCAGGAAGTGCTCTTCCGGGTTGGGTAGTTCCGATAAATTCTCCCGGGGGCTGACCGCGGGGGCGCAGGCTTCTAAAGAACAGGCATACATATCCATGTCCCGCACCGGCATACTGGAGGCCAGGAACAGCCCGCTGCCCGGTGGAATGTGCCGGGAGAGGTGGTAAGCGGCGGAAATTTCGGATACCGCGCTTTGGGAAGACAAAAAGCTTTCCAGGGTTTTCTGTACTTTCCAGGAACGGCGAGCCATCCCCCCCCGCCAGCGGGAGTTTCCGGCGGCGCGAATTTTCCCGGAGATTCGCTGGCAGAAGCGGGCAATATCGCTCTCGACGAGCCGGGTAAGTGAGTGGGTGGGATCGCTCCGGCCAGGATGGTCTTGCACCAGGATGTAATGCTCCGGACGTTTTCTTTCCAGAAATTCCCGCCAGCGTTTGGACACCGGCTGCCCGCCGAGGTGCAGAACGGTTTCCGGGCGATGGCGCTCCGCAAAGCGTTCCGACAACAGCAACTGATCGAAAAAATGAATGATATTTTCTCCCGGCGCGCCGATTCGCAGGCCGGAGGCAACGTCTGCGAATACCGGCCAGGCGAGTTTTTCCGCCAGGCGCTGAACCGCCCGGGTCTCGTGCGGTGAATTCAATCTCCCCACCACCAAAAGCCCTCGCGCGGTCGCATTCAGCGCTTCGGCGACCCCATCTATCGTCTCCTCAAGCGGTTCGCTCAACGCGGGCGGGTATTCTGTGTAAGGGGTTTCGCGGCGCTGCCAGGCGGTTACGCTTTCCAAATAATCTGTTCCGAAGGGCGCTTCCGTGGGGGCCAGCGGCTCCCGGAACATGCAGTTCAAATGCACCGGCCCCGCGGGAGCGCGCCGGCTTTGATAGACCAGTTGATCGACCGTGGTGAGCAGCACCTGGGGAGGAATCTGCTCCCCCGGGCAGGGGAGATCGAAGCGCCATTTGGCATACTCGCCGTATAAATTGGGCTGGAGAATGGCCTGGTTTGCCCCGGTCTGGCGCAGTTCCGGGGGGCGGTCGGCGGAGAGGATGATCAGGGGAATGCGGTCAGTCGCGGCTTCGATGACCGCGGGATAATAATTGGCGGCCGCGCTGCCGGAGGTGCAGATCAGCGCGGCAGGTTTTCCGGTTGCCCGGGCGTAGCCCAGGACGTGAAACGCCGCCCCGCGCTCATCAATGCAAACCATGGTTTTAGCGCGAGGATGGCGGGCCGCGGCCACGGTCAACGGAGCGCTGCGGGAGCCGGGTGAGATGCAGAAATAATCGACCCCGTTGCGCAGCAGCTCTTCAACGATGAGGCTGCTCCAGAGGGCGTTGAGGTTGGAGGAAGGAAGGCTCATTTGACAAAATTCCCGATCTTGCTCTCGATCTCCTGCCACTCTTTTTCCGGGGAGGAGCCGGGCACAATGCCCGCGCCGGAGAAGAGGTGAATCCGCTCATCTTCTACCAGCCCGGAGCGGATCGCCACCGCAAATTCGGCGGCGGTGGGGCTCATCCAGCCCACCGGGCCGGCGTACCAGCCCCGGTCGAAGGGTTCTATAGCGTCGATTTCCCGCAGGGCGGCGGATTTGGGAAATCCCCCTACCGCGGGAGTGGGATGCAGCAGGCTTAAAATCCGGCCATCATCGGCACCCGGCTCCAGGATACCCCGAACCCTGCTGTAGAGGTGCTGCACGTTAGAGAGTTTTAACACCGAGAGGTTTTCCGAAGCCTCTACCGTGCAGCAAAGCTGCTGAAGAGATTTGAGAATGCTCTCCAGAACGAAGCGGTGTTCCCGAATATCTTTCTCGCTGTGGAGCAGCTCCCGGTAGTATTTCTGGTCCGCGGCCCGGGAGTTGCCGCGCGGGCGCGTTCCCGCGACTGCTTCGCTGAAAATTTCCTGACCGTTCCGGCGGTAGAGGCGCTCCGGGGTCGCCCCGATGAATGCACGGTGGGGGGAGAGTTGAAAACAGAAATGGAAGGCCCGCGGATCCGCCATTTGCAAGCGCCGCAGCATATCGACTCCCTCCACCGGGGCGGAAAACCGGAAAGTCGATTTCCGCGCCAGGACGATCTTCTCGACGCGGCGCTGCTCCATCAGCGCCAGGGCGGTTAGAACATTCTTCCGCCAACCTTCCCGGGCGGGTAAATCGGTTCGGGAGAGCAGCGCCGGCACTTCCGGAAAAGCGGAGAGGCTCTCCCAATTTAATTTTTTGAATTCTTTTAGGGCGGATTCGGCCCGGCTGCGCGAATTTTCCGCAGGGTCGAAGAGAAAATTGCAGGCGAACCAGGTTTTTTCGCCCTCGGCATAGCATTCGAACCGGGGGACGACGAAGCGGGAAACGCCGAACGGTCCCCAGGCGGGATCGGCGGCGCG
Organism: Deltaproteobacteria bacterium; assembly: GCA_011526015.1. Lineage (GTDB taxonomy): Bacteria > Calditrichota > Calditrichia > RBG-13-44-9 > J075 > JABWBP01. The sequence goes on from WYBG01000348.1 coordinate 6,166, forward strand.
GGCGGGGCTAAAGCGGCTTCCCCCGTAATAGCGCAGATCCGGGGGAGCATTGCGGAGGGAGCGGCTCAGGCGCTTGAAAAAAGCAGGAATATCGGGCAGGGGGTTTCCTTCGGCAATGCAGTCTGCTTCTCCTACCCCGGCCATGGCAAAGGTACTCTCACGGTTGCGCCAGTAAATTTTCAGATGATTTTCCTGGCGCAGCAGCCACGCTAACGGATCGAGGCGTTCGATGGGAACGGCCAACCGGATAAACCGTTTCCCTTCCCCGTTGTTCGCCGGAATTTTCTCCCACAGAAACCGCTCCACCTTCTCCGCCAGCGCCTTTGCACTAATCATTCCCATTGCTGCGCTCGCGCTGGTTTTGGCGAACCTGGCGGCGCACTTCGTTGAATTTGGCGTGCCAGTGGTTGTGCTCCTTCAGGCTGCTGGAAAAGCGGTGCCGGCCGTCGCCGGTGGCAACCATATAAAGATAAGAGCTGCTGGCGGGATAGAGCGCCGCCAGGATAGAGCGCCGGCCCGGGTTATTGATGGGACCCGGCGGCAGGCCGCTGTTTTTGTAGGTGTTGTATGGCGAATCGACCTCCAAATCCCGGTAGAGCAGGCGGCGAGGCGGGCCGGGAATGATGAATTGAATGGTAGGATCGGCCTGGAGCGGCCATTTTAAGCGCAAGCGGTTATGGTAGAGGGAGGAGATGTAAACCCGCTCGGAGTCCACCGCCACTTCTCCCTCGATGATCGACGCCAGGGTCAGGATTTCCCGCGGGGACATCTTCAGCTCTTGCAGCCGCTGCTGCACCGAATCAACCTGGAAGATCCGCAGCGTATTGGCGACCATGCGCTCCAGCACCTGTTCTTCCGGGGTTTTCCACTCGAAATAATAGGTTTCCGGGGCCAGGTATCCTTCCAGCGAAGGCGCCTCTCCCACCAGCGAGCGCGTAAAGGCGCTGTCGTACACCAGGGAGACGAAGGCGCTGGAATCGATCCCGATCTTTTGTTGCAGGATTTCCGCCATCTGCGATGCCAGCAACCCTTCCGGCAGGGTTACTTTGATTTGCAGCGCCGGGGCTTTTTCCAGGTAATTCAGCAATTGCCAGGCGGACAACCCGGGGGGCACCAAAAACCAGCCCGCGCGCAGGTTCTTTTCTTTTCCGGAGAGCTTGCCCAGCAGGAGGAACCAGCTTTCATGCTCTAACAAATTCGCTTTCCCCAGGGAGTCGGCCACCTGGCGGAAGGTGGCCCCGGCGGGAATCCTCAAGGTAACCGGGGCGGATTCCGGGAAATCCTGCTCCGGGAGGGGAGGATACAGAGAAAAGTAAATCAGGAACGCCGGCAGGATCAGCAGGGCCGCAACCCGCCCGGGGAGGGTGTGGCGGATCAAATAACGCACAAAATAAAAAGCCAGAACCAGCAAAAACCCGGCGCGGGCGAGGTAGAGCCCGGCGGCGTTCAGGAAGTTGGCAAGTATCCGGAATAGCGATGTATGTTGGAATCCCATTGATACCAATCTCTAAATTCACTACCCGTTAGCGGGAAAAACGTCATTACACCAGGAGTTGACCCGCCGAAACTGGCTGACAAAATCGGCGCTCTGCCAGAATTCATCGCCCAGGATCAGCGCCTGCATGCCCAGGTTTTTCAGGAATTCCAGGTCCCCGGGGGAGCGGGGGTTCATGCGGGCAATTTTCAGCAGGTTTCCCGGCAAGGCGCGGACAGCTTCGGCAAAATCGTTCACCTGCAATTCCCCGCTATCAGGATGGAAAAAGTTTACCACCACCCCGCTCAGGTTTTCCGGGTTGACCGGGGCGGGAAGGCGGCTTCCTTCGATTTCCAGGTACACCTCCAGGCCCATCTCTCCCCCGGCGGCAATCAGTCCCGGCAAATCTTTTTCTTCCGTGAACTCCGCGCTCAGCAAAAAGGCATCCGCCCCGATGGCTTTGCCCTGGTAAAACTGCACCGGATCGACAAAGAAATCCCGCTGCATCACCGCCAGGGTAGAATTATTCTTGATCAGGTTGATCCAGCCGGGATCGCCGCCCAAGAAGTCGCGGTCAGTGCTCACCACCACCCCGCCGTCCAGGCCCGCTTGCGCCAATTCTTTGATAGCGCGGAGGGGGTTGAATCCTTCCATTTTCAGGAATTCCGGTTTCGATTTCCCCCGCAGGAACAGGATGGATTTGATCTCCACGAAAACCGGGAAGGTGCGGGCCTCGCGAATATCCACCTCCAGGCTGCGCACCTCTCCCCCCACCGAATAGGCGGCGGCTTTCAAAATCTCCTCGCTGAAATCCCGGCGAATCTCCCGCGCCTCCTTCTGCTTCGCCTTAATGATTTTTTTGTAGAATTTATCCATTTCCCCGGCGCTTATTTCCAATTTTCAATCTTCAATATTCACTGTTCAATCCTTCACAGCTTCCGGCTGATTTCGATCATCTGTTCTAATTTGTGCTGCGCAAGCCCCTGGTCGATGGCCTTGCGGGCGCGTGTAATTCCCTCTTTCAAATCGGCAGCCAGCCCGGTGATCTTTAAGGCCGCGGCAGCATTGTAAATGGTCACGTCCCGGGGGGCGCCTTTGTCCCCTTTCAAAATCCCCACGATGATCTGCTTATTCTTCTCCGGATCGCCGCCTTTAAGCTCCTCCACCGGCCAGGTTTTCAATCCCACGTCTTCCGGCATCAATTCGTATTCTTGAATATTGCCGTCGATCATTTCCACCACGTGGGTTTTTCCGGAGATATTCATTTCATCCAGCCCGTTATCGCCGCCCACCACCATCACGTGGAGCAGCCCCATCTCGCGCATTACTTCCGCAATCAGGCGGGAGAGCTGGTAATCGTACACCCCGATGAGATGGCGCTTGGTTAGCGCCGGCTTGGTGAGGGGATCGAGAATGTTGATGAGAGTGCGCGCGCCGATGCTCTGGCGAATGCCGGCAAAGTTGCGGGGAATCGGTTTATAGCGCGGGGCGAAAAGAAACGCCAGGCCGGTTTCTTCCAAAAGGTGATAAAACTGGTCCGGGAACAACTCGGTTTTGATGCCTAACGCCTTGAGCACGTCCTGGCTGCCGCACTGGCTGGAGACGGAATGATAGCCGTGCTTGATCACCTTGGCCCCGGCCCCCGCGGCGACAAACGCCGCGGCAGTGGAAATGTTGAAGGTGCCCAGGTTGTCTCCCCCGGTTCCGCTGGTGTCGATGGCGTTTTCGTCGGAGACGGAGAGGGGGGTAATCCGTTCCCGGTAGGCGTCCACCGAACCGGCCAGTTCGTCCACGGTGCTCCCCTTGAGCTGCATCGCCACCAAAAAGGCGGAGATTTGCGCCTCCGTGGCTTTGCCGGCCAGAATTTCATCCATCACCAGGTAGGCTTCCTTGCGGGTGAGGCTCTGCCCTTCCATGAACTTGCCGATCGCTTCTTTGATCATTTTCATCTCTCGTTTTTATTGCGTAAGCATAAATTTAGCCACGAAGAGGAGAATAATCTAAGGAAAAGAACTTTTTTCAAGGGCATGGTCGAAGGGCTAAATGGTTGGATGGTTGAATGGTTGAATGGTTGAACAGCAACTTAACCATTTAGCCATCCAACCATTTAACAATTTAATAATTTCGGATTGCGAATTTGCCGTGCAAAACGGAAATTCCTGCAAATTAGAGAGGAGCTTTCATGACAATATTCGACCGGAGATTTATCCTTTGGATCTGCGCCGGCTGGCTCGCCGCCGGCGCGACGGCGTTCTGCCACAACGCGCAGGATTCCCTGGCCTCCGCGTATCTTCAGCAGCATTATCTCAAACGCGAACACCGCATCCCCATGCGCGACGGGGTGGAACTGTTCACGGCGGTGTACCTGCCCCGGGATACTTCCCAAACCTACCCGATCCTGTTGTGGCGCACACCCTACTCGCTCATTCGCTACGGGGAGGATGTTTACCCGGAGAAATATATCGCCCCCTGGCACCACCTGGCCCGGGAGGGGTTTATTTTTGTGTTTCAGGACGTGCGGGGAAGATTTATGTCCGAGGGTGAATTCGTAAACATGCGCCCTCACCGGGCAGTCAAACCAAGCCCCGCCGAAGTTGATGAAAGCAGCGACACTTACGATACTATCGAGTGGCTGCTGCGGCACGTTCCCCGGCACAACGGGCGGGTGGGAATGTGGGGAATTTCCTACCCCGGCTTTTATGCGGCGATGGGCGCCATCGATGCCCATCCGGCCCTGGCGGCGGTGTCGCCGCAGGCGCCTATTGCGGACTGGTTTACGGGGGACGATTTTCATCACAACGGGGCGTTTGCGCTGCTGCCGGGATTCGATTTCTTCGCGGTTTTTGGAGTGCCCCGCCCGGCGCTGATCACCGACTGGCCCCCGGACTTCCAGTATCCCACGCCTGACGGATACCGGTTTTTCCTGCAATTGGGAGCGCTTTCCAACGCCAACACCCGCTATTTCAAAGGAGAAATCGCTTTCTGGAACGAGACCATGCAGCACGGCAGCTATGACGATTTCTGGAAATCCCGCAGCACCCTGCAATATTTCCGGGGCATCCAACCGGCCATGATGGTGGTGGGGGGATGGTTCGATGCGGAAAATCTTTACGGCGCGCTCCAGACCTACCGCGCTATCGAAGATAACAACCCGAACGCTTATAATATTTTGGTAATGGGCCCCTGGTATCACGGGGGGTGGGTGCGCTCCGAGGGCGAGTTTCTGGGCAACATTCATTTCGGCGGTAAAACCGGGGAATTTTATAAAGAGAACATCGAGCTGCCCTTTTTCCGGCATTACCTGAAAGGCCGCCAGGAATTGGATCTGCCGGAAGCATTTGTGTTCGAGACCGGCGCTAACCGCTGGCACAGGTTCGATCGCTGGCCCCCGGCGGGATTGCAAGCGCAGCAGTGGTACTTTCAGCCGCGCGGGCAGCTTTCCCCGGAAAAACCGACCGGAAAAACCTCCCCGGTTTTCGATGAATACATAAGCGATCCCGCCAAACCGGCACCATTTACAGCGCAGGTGACGACCAGCATGCCCCGGGAATACATGGTGGAAGACCAGCGTTTTGCCGCCGTTCGCCCGGACGTGCTGGTGTATGAAAGCGCCGCGTTAGAGGAAGATCTCACCATTGCCGGGCCGGTAACGGCTAAATTGTTCGTCTCCAGCACCGGCAGCGACGGCGACTGGGTGGTGAAGCTCATCGACGTGTACCCCGACAGCATGGCGGATAACGAGAACAATCCCTGTAACGTGAAAATGGGCGGATACCAAATGCTGCTGCGCGGGGAGATTTTCCGCGCCAAATTCCGCCGCGGCTACGACAACCCCCAACCGCTGAAGCCCGGCGAGGTTGCCGCCATCGAATTTACCCTGAACGACGTCTGCCACACTTTTTTGAAGGGGCATAAGATCATGGTGCAGGTGCAGAGCA
>WYBG01000349.1 GCA_011526015.1 Deltaproteobacteria bacterium
TCTTCCTGCAAGTGTTCGATGAAGGCCGGTTGACCGACCGGTTAGGTAATACCGCGGATTTCCGGCACTGCATCATTTTTATGACCACCAACCTCGGCGCAGTGATTCCCCGGGGCGCCAGTATCGGGTTTACCGGCGACGAGAAGGTGTTCACGCCCCAGGTGGTGGCCAAAGCCATCGAGCAAACCTTCCGCAAGGAGTTCATCAACCGCATCGACCGGGTGGTGGTGTTCCAGCCCCTCAGCCGGGCGGTGATGCGCGAGGTGTTGCGCAAGGAATTGAATGAAATAGCGCAGCGCCGGGGATTGCGCAGCCGCACCTGGGCGGTGGAATTTCACGACTCCGCATTGGAATTCTTACTGGATAAAGGATTTACCGCAGACTTAGGCGCCCGCCCGCTCAAACGCGCCATCGAACGCTATTTGCTCTCGCCCCTGGCGCTCACCATCGTGAACCACCAGTTCCCGGAGGGCGACCAGTTCCTGTTCGTGCGCAGCAACGGCAGGGAAATCGAAGTGGAATTCGTGGATCCCGACACGCCGGAGGAAGGACAGGGGCAGGGGGCAGGAGCAGGGGGCAGGGGGCAGGAGCAGGGAGCAGGGGCAGCATCGGAAGAAAGCGCGGCTACCGCCAGGCAATTTCGCCTGGAGGATATCATTCTGGATTCCCAGGGAAGCCCCGCAGAAGTAAAATTCCTGAAAGCTGCTTATGACCGCTTAGCGCAACATCTTGAAGGAACCGATTGGCAATTGCAAAAGGCCGGGACCCTGGCCCGCACCGCCGCGCCGGAATTTTGGCAATCGCCGGAGCGCTACGCCATCCTGGGGTTGGCGGAGTACATGGACCGGATCAAAACCGGGTTTGCCACGGCCGGGCGGCTTTGGGGGCGGCTGGTGGGTTCCAGGCCGGGAGAGCGCAAACAATTTTCGCCATCCCTGGTGAAATCGCTGGCGCACCAGCTTTATCTCCTGGAGGCGGCGGTGCGCGACGTGGCCGACAACCGTCCCCAGGACGCCTTTCTGCGCATCGAGGCGGGGCGGGATTCCGCGATTGCGGATCACCTGAACGATGAATTTGCCCAAAAACTGGCCCGAATGTACTTGCAGTGGGCGGAAAAGCGGCGCATGCGCCACAAAATTCTGGAAGAAAAGGGCGGGGATGGTAAAGAACCCGCCGGTTTAATGCTGGCGGTGTCGGGATACGGCGCTTACGGCATCCTGGAAAAAGAGGCCGGGCTGCACGTGTTCGAGATGCCCGCGGGAGGGAAATCCGATAAATCCTTCCGCCGTTGTAAAGCCCACGTGGAAGTCATTCCCCAGCCCCCGGAACCCGCCGGCAACTCGCCGGACGCGCTGCTGAAGCAGGCGCGGCGGGAATTCGCCAAAGCGAAGGATGGAAAACATCTCACCATCGTGCGCCGCTACCGGGAGGAACCTTCCCCGTTAGTGCGCGACGGGGTCAAAAACTGGCGCACCGGGCGGCTGGACCGGGTGCTGGGTGGGGATTTCGATTTGATGGGGTAGTCGCGGGGAGGAGCAGGGGCAGTAAAACAACGAACAATGTCCTACAAACAACCGATCATTATGCGGCCGTAAAATTTCTTGTCAACGTTAACAATCTTGGTTAAAATTGAGCATAATAACTGGCAGAGGTAAAACCATGAGCAAAGACGCATTATTAACAGAGGTTCAGAGAAAATTTTTGTTGGAAATCGATACGCTGCCCGATGAGGTTATAAGTAATCTTCTGGAGATCATCAAGATCATCAAGCAAACCATAAACTATCCCCTTGGCAGAGAAGAAAAACCGCTCATCCTGGGCCAATTTCAATCGTTGAAGGATGATTGGGAAGCCCCCGGCATGGAGCAGTATGATGAATTATAAGCGTGGCGACATTGTTTTAGTTAAGTTTCCGATGCCGGATTTACAATTGTACAAACCCAGGCCGGCGTTGATTATTCAATCGGATAAAAACAACGCCCGTCTTGAGAACTTGATCTTCCTTCAAATTTCCAGTAACCTGGCGAATAAAGACGTAGAAACCCAATACTTAATAGAATTAGGCTCAAACGAGGGAAAAACCTCCGGCCTGGTGACAGATTCGGTCGTTAAAGCTGAAGTGATATTTACCCTTCCAAAAGCATTTGTGTACAAAAAATTGGGCCATCTCCCGGAAACTATTATGAAAAAAATAAACGATTGCATTAAAAAATCATTGGGCATATGAGGTTAATGAACCCGGTTCTTCGCGCCGCTACCGGGAGGAACCTTCCCCGTTAGTGCGCGACGGCGTCAAAAACTGGCGCACCGGGCGGCTGGACCGGGTGCTGGGCGGGGATTTCGATTTGAGGGGGTAAAATTGCTTGCCAATCTTAACAATCGTTGTTAAAATTGAGCGAAGTAACCAGCAAAGGAAAAAGACCATGAGCAAAGAAGTATTATTAACAGAGGTTGATTCAAAAAACCCGGGAACTAATCGAACTATTAGAGCGCAGTGGACACAGAAAGCCTTTTGAAATTATTAAAAGAAAGGGATAATCACAGTGGTCAGAAATGAAGTCATAAAATCATTGCGATACATTATAGATGAACAGGGACGCCGCACCGCTGTTCTGTTGGACATTCGGGAATGGGAACTTTTGCTGAACTGGATTGAAACGGTTACGGACCGGAAAATAGCCGTTGAAGCTCTCGAAGAGTTGCAAAAATCCGGCGGAAGACCACAACAGGCAGGCTGGTTAGCCTGGGACGATATCAGCGAGGAATGGGGTGAGAAAAAGAAAACGAAAGCCTCAAAATCCCAACTATAAAATATGGATGCGGCAAGGTGTCCATGCCGCCCGCAAAAAATTGCCCGGGCGAATACGCCAACAAGTTAAACGCACTCTGAATGAATTGAGCCAGAATCCGCGTCCTTCCAATAGCCAGGTTTTAACGTTACCGGAACAATTTCAAACCCAATGGGAAGCCAGGCGGATCAGGATAGAAAACTGGGGGATTGTTTACGGTATAAATGAGGAATGGCAGGAAATTGGAGTTCTGACTATTCAAAAAAGACCGCCTTACGATTATAGGGATTTGGAATCATTATTGTCCGAATTACCACCGGAATAGTTTTATAAGCGGAAAAGCCGGTTCCGTCTTTTTCACAATGTTTGCCCTGATTGATAACTCTTCCAAACCGGAGATTTCTTATGAAAAAGCAGTTAGCATTTATTATTTTGTTGTCAGGAATTTGGATAAATTCTCTTCATTCCCAACCCCTTACCTCCCCCTACCTCAACAATCCCGACCTTGCCCTCGGCTACGTGGACAGCTGCGCAACCTTCTGGATCAACGCGCACGATACCCTCTTCGGCGGTTATTTCACCGACATCGGCAGAACCGGAAACGTGCTCAATCTCAACAACAAGGCGATGATTTCCCAGAGCCGCAACGCCTATGGTTTTGCCCGCGCCTACATGCTCACCGGCAACGAAGCGTACCTGCAATTCGCCCGGGAAGGCTTGAACTTCCTCTATGACCGCGCCTGGGACCCCAATAACGGGGGCTGGTTCAACCGCATGAATCGCCAGGGCAACCCCGTCGGCGCAACCTCCGATAAAAGCGCTTTCGACCAGCATTACGCCCTGTTGGGCATTGCCGCTTATTACGAAGCCACCCGCGACACTTTGGAATGGAACTGGCTGATGGCCGGTTATAACCACATGGAAAACCATTTATGGGACAGCCGCCCGCAGTATTTCGGCTACTACGATTACGGCAGCTACAACTGGGCAACGCTATCGGGTAAAAGTTTCAACGCCACGGTGGACGCCGTCACCACCCACCTGCTCTACCTCTACCTGATGACCGGGGACCCGGTTTACAAAGAGCGCCTGCTGCAAATAGCGGATAATATTTTGACTCACCTGGTCGCCAGCATGAGCGCCCAGGCCATCGGCTTTGTGGAGGAGTATGATTCCGACTGGAACTGGAACAACAGCGAGACCATGACCATCATGGGGCACGTGCTGAAGGCGGCCTGGTGTTTGGGGCGGATTTACCAGATCGAGCCCGATACTTCGTACACCCGGGGCGCGCGGCAACTGATCGAAGACGTTTTGGCGAACGGCTACGACCACGAATTCGGCGGGCCTTACAAGGACTACAACCGCGTGACCGGGCAAATGCTGATGTGGGGCATTCCCGACACCGCCAAAGCCTGGTGGCAGATGGAGCAGGCCCTCACCGCCGGGCTGATGATGTACGACCTCACCGCCGAAGTGCAGTACCTGCAAATGGCCGATGAAACCCTGGATTTCTTCATGAAATATTTTGTGGATCACACCTACGGGGACGTCTATGCCGACCGCACCCGCTACGGCGCCGCCATTCCCCAGTGGGGAAACAACAAAGGCAACAGCGGGAAGGCGGCGTATCACTCCATCGAATTGGGATATTACGTGTATCTATACGGCAAATTGTTCGTGAAAAACGAGCCGGCGACGCTGCACTACCGATTCATCCCCCTTAATGAACCGCGTGACGTTTTTCTCACTCCCCTGGCCATCGCCGACGAGCAGTTGCGCATCGGCGGGGTGCTGCGGGAGGGCCAGCCGTATAACGATTTCGACCCGGTTGAGCGGGTGCTGCACCTGCCCGCGGGCGTGGGCGGGCATTTCGAAGTGACTTACCAGCGCGCCGTTACCGGCATCGCTGCGGCAGGGGATCAACTTGCCCCGCGGGAGTTCGAATTGTTTCAAAATTACCCCAATCCATTTAATCCTTCGACCACTATCAGCTACCGGATGAACAAATCCGGCGAGGTGGAATTGGCGGTTTACAACGCCCTGGGGCAGAAGATCTCCACGCTGGTACGGGAAAGACAGGCAGCCGGAAATTACCAGGTGCAGTGGAATGGAAGGAACGAAGCCGGGGAGCAGGCGGCCAGCGGGGTGTATCTCTACCGTCTCCGGGCAGGATCGGCGGTGGAGACGCGGAAGATGGTAATGTTGAGGTAGTGTCAAATGACCACCGGAGGAGTCAGGTGCGACGAACATCCTTGTTCGTCGCCTGGTTCGACAAGCAAGGATGCTTGTCGAACAGTGCGAAGAAAGCTTTTTTAATCCCACACCTGATTCAGAAATACCAATCACTCCAATTTCATTCTTCAGGGCTGTAAAACCTTCCTATTCCTTGCCTGCAAGCATCTTTTCCCTTAAATTTCCCCGGTTAATTTCAAGCGGATAAACATTAAGGAGCCGGCTCATGGCAAAGCTTACCCGAATTTTATCCATCGACGGCGGGGGCATTCGCGGGATCATTCCGGCGCAGGTGTTAATCTCCCTGGAAAAGAAATTACAGGAACGCACCGGGAATCCCGGGGCCCGGCTGGCGGATTTTTTCGACCTGGTGGCGGGAACCAGCACCGGGGGCATTCTCACCTGCATTTATCTCTGCCCGGACGTAACCGGAAATCCCACCCGCCCGCGCTTCACCGCGGAAGAAGCGCTGGATTTGTACCTCACAAAGGGAGGGAAAATATTCGACCTCTCCATCTGGCAAATGCTGACCTCCGGGGCCGGGGTTCTGGATGAAAAATACAGCGCCGGCAGCCTGGAGAAAGAGCTGGAATCTTACCTGGGAGAGTTGAAACTGAGCGATTTGCTGAAGCCCACCCTGATCACCGCCTATGACATCGAGCGGCGCTGCGCTAAATTTTTTACCCGCCACGATGCCGTGGAGAAGAAAAGCGAGGATTACTACCTGCGCGAGGTGGCCCGGGCAACCTCCGCGGCCCCCACCTATTTTGAACCGAAAGACCTCAAATCGTTGTCCGGAACCTTCTACGCCCTCATCGACGGGGGAGTGTTTGCCAACAATCCCGCCCTGTGCGCCTACGCGGAAGCGCGCATGAAGCTGCCCGGCCAGCCCAAAACCGAAGATATGGCGATGCTCTCCATCGGCACCGGGTACGTCAAAAAGGAATATCCGTTTAAGAACGCCAAAGACTGGGGATTGTTAGAATGGGCCAAGCCGGTGATCGACATCATGATGACCGGGGTATCGGAAACCGTGGATTACCAGCTTCGCCGGATTTTCGAGGCCGCGGAGCGCCCCGATCAGTATCTGCGCATCGACGGCAAGATCAAAAACGCCACACCGGATCTGGACGAAGCCTCCGCCGCCAACCTGGGCAACTTGCAGAAAGACGGGAAGCGCATCAGCCGGGAGTTCGAGGAGCAATTGGATGGGTTTTTGAAGTATTTGGTGGAATAGGGCGGAAAGTGTTTTGGTGTTCAAGTGTTTAATTGCCAATTGGCAATTGGTAATTGGCAATTGGCAATTAAAAGAGGAGCTTGCCCATGAAAGAGCCTTTCAACCAGCCTCCTCCCACCCTGGGGAACCAGTTTGACGAGGACCGGGTGCTGCAATCGTACCTCAAGCGGGTATTGCCCCCGGAAGTGTACCGGGAAGTGGAACCTTCGCTCTCGGAAATGGGATACTTAGCCGGGGGAGAACTCTATCAAATGCAGTTAGCCGACCGGCTGAACGAGCCGGCGCTGACCCGGTGGGACGCCTGGGGAAACCGCATCGAGCACATCGAGGTCTCCCCGCTCTGGAAAACAGCGGAACGTCTGGCGGCGGAGAAAGGAGTGGTCGCCGCGGCCTACGAGCGGCGCTACGGGCGCTTCTCCCGCCCCTGTCAATTCGCTTTAGCGTATCTGTTTCACCCATCCACGGACGTGTTTACCTGCCCCCTGGCCATGACCGACGGGGCGGCGCGCACCCTGCTGCGTTCCGGCAACCAAACCCTGATCGAACGCGCCCTGCCGCGCCTCACCAGCCGCGATCCGGCCAGGTTCTGGACCAGCGGGCAGTGGATGACCGAATCCACCGGCGGCTCCGACGTGGGCAGCTCGGAAACCCTGGCCCGGCAGGATGCTCGCGGCGTCTGGCGCCTGTACGGGCGCAAGTGGTTTACTTCCGCCACCACCTCGCAAATGGCGCTGACCCTGGCGCGCCCGGAAGGCAACGGCCCCGGCGGGCGCGGCCTGGCGCTCTTCTACCTGGAAACCCGCGACTCGCAGGGGCGGTCGCAGAACATCCGGGTGAACCGCTTGAAAGACAAGTTAGGAACCCGCAAAGTGCCCACCGCGGAAATCATGTTAGAGGGAACCCCGGCGCACCTGGTCATGGGCGCAAGCAACGGGGTCGCCAACATGGTGCCCATGCTCCAGATCACCCGCACCTGGAACAGCGTCACCGCGGCGGCGTTCATGCGCCGCGGGCTGGCCCTGGCGCGAAATTACGCCTGCCTGCGGGAAGCCTTCGGCGCGCCGCTGGCCCGCAAACCGCTGCACCTGGACACCCTGGCCACGCTCCAGGCGGAAATGGAAGGCGCATTCCACCTTAGCTTTTACTTAACGGAACTGTTAGGATTGGATGATGCCGGGGAAATTAGCGCGGAACAGGCGGAGTTGCTGCGCTTGCTCACCTCGGTGGTCAAACTTACCACCGGGCGGCAGGCCGTGCCGGTGATCAGCGAAGTGTTGGAAACCTTCGGCGGGGCGGGCTACGTGGAAGACACCGGCCTGCCCCTGCTGCTGCGTGACAGCCAGGTGCTGCCGATCTGGGAGGGAACCACCAACGTGCTCTCCTTGGACGTCTTGCGCGCGCTCCACAAAGGGGAGGGATTGGCGGCCTTGAAAAA
>WYBG01000350.1 GCA_011526015.1 Deltaproteobacteria bacterium
TGGTGACTTTTTTATACTTTACAGCTTTAACCCCTTTTTGCTCCAAAGTATAAAAAAGGGGGTCAAGATAATAAATTTTGGTGCGGTTAGCCCTAAAGCAGGTAGCCAATTTGTCAAAAGTCCAAAAAGAATATTGGAAATTAAGAAGCAATTGTTCCCCCAGTCAATCATAACACAAGATGTATAAACGACAACTAAAATTAAGAATTAAAAGTAAATAAGCAAAGAATTTTATTAAAAAAGTGAACATTTGTTCATCTTCTATCAATTTTGTTTTAACTACCGGCATCTTGCCCTAATTTTATTCCGGCAATGGGAGGCTCTAAAATCCGCAGAACCCCATCGCTCTTATCGACAAAATCTCCGTTGATCCCCAATCCCCCCTAAAATTTTCTCTCCCTCCTACCGAAAACCCTATTATCCACCCGGCTCTATATCTGAAAATGGCTTTCGCGTCGAAATCTCCCATAAGCCATTTTTGGCCGGGCTAAAAAAGCGGGGGCGTAAATTTTTACGCCCCCATCCATACGGATTCCTCTTAGAGCTTGTTGGTTAAGCATCCTTATTTGACCGGTACATTAAATTTCCCCAACCCCCTGAATTTAAAACGCAACAGATCAGCACTAAAGAGTGTAACCGCCCCCGAAACTCACCCCACCCGTTTGCGGAATTTCAATACGCTGAAGCTGAAAATCAGCAGCCCGAAAATCGTCATGGGAACGGCATCTTGCACCAGGTAAGAAAGCGCAGCCCCTTTCTGGAAAATGTCCCGGATGATGTACATGAAATAGCGCATGGGATTCAGCAGGGTGATTTTCTGCAAAATTTCCGGCATATTTTCGATGGGGATGAACAGCCCGCTCATCAGCAGCATAAAAACCATGAAAAACCAGGAGACGAACATGGATTGCTGCTGGGAGTGGGTGATGGTGGAAATGAAGATTCCCAGCCCCAGGGTGGTGAAGAGATAGAGCAGCGACAACCCTCCCAATAGCAGGTAACTTCCCTGCATCCGGATAGAGAAGATAAACTGGGCGGCGAAGAGCACGATCCCCAACTCCACAAACGCCAGGATCAGGAAAGGGAGCAATTTTCCCAACAACAGTTGATGTTTCCGCAGCGGGGTAACCAACAACTGCTCCAGGGTGCCGATCTCCTTTTCTTTCACCAGGCTCATCGAGGCCAGCATCATGGAAATGATGGTCAGCAGCACCACCACAATGCCCGGCACCATGTACTGGGCGTTGCACAGGTCCAGGTTATACCACATCCGTTCCTGCATTTCTACTAAGTGAACGCTGCGCAGTTGGCGGCGTTGTGGGGGATTCTGCAAATATTCCCCGGCCAGCCCGCTTAGAATCCCCTGGGCGTATCCCAGCGCCACCCCGGCAGTGTTGCCGTCCAGCGCGTCCACGATGATCTGCACCTCCGGCTGCAAACCGCGCTGCAAGTCGCGGCTGAAATTGCGGGGAATGACCAGCGCCATTTGCGCCTTCCAGCCCTGGATGGCCTCGGAGATCAGCGCCGGGGAGGTTTCGTAACCGATCACATTGAAACGGTCGGTATGGCTGAAGGCGTCGCGCACCTGTTTGCTGAGAAAGCTGTTATCGTGGTCGGCGATGATCAGCTTGATGTGCTTCACCTCGTTGGTGATGGCAAATCCCAGGATCGCCATCTGCAGAATCGGGGCAATGAAGATAATCACCACCATCTCCCGGGTGCGGAAGATTTGCCGGAATTCTTTGCGAATCATGTAGAGGATCTGTTGCATAACCGGTTTACCCATGTTTTATGATTGCGCGGTGAATGCGGCGGGCGCGGTAGGGGCGGTGGGGGTGCCGTAGGGGCGAAGCATTCGGAAGAAAAACCATAATATTGCGGACAATTTTTAGAGCCGAATGCTTCGCCCCTACGCCTACGCCATTCACCATTCGCCCTTACGTATTTTCCAGATTCACGCTGAATTTCCGCCAGGAGGCGGTCAGCAGAACCAGGGACATCGCGCCTAAGAAAAATATCTGGTTCAACAATTGCGACATCGTATTCCCTTTCAGCATAATTCCCCGCACGATCACTAAGTAATATTTCGCCGGGATGATATAAGAGAGCCATTGCAGCAACTCCGGCATGGAAGCGATAGGAAAAATGAACCCGGAGAGCATCACCGTGGGCAGCAGGGTGGCGATCACCGCGATCATCATGGCCACCTGCTGGGTTTTGGCGATGGTGGAGATCATCAACCCCAGGCTGAGCGCGGTGATGATGTAGAGGGTGGTCAGCAGCGCCAGCAGGGGCAGGCTGCCGATAAAGGGCACCTCGAAGAGAAAAATCCCGAGCAGCAGAATCAGCGCCCCGTCCATGAAGGCCAGGAACACGTAGGGGATCACCTTGCCGAGAATGATCTCGTACGGGCGCACCGGGGAGACCAGGATTTGCTCCATGGTACCCAACTCTTTTTCCCGGGAAATGGTGATGCTGGTCAGCAGGGCGGAGATCATCACCAACAGCAGCGCCAGGATGCCGGGCACGAAGAAATAGGTGCTCTTCAAATCCGGGTTGAACCAGATGGCGCTGCGCACCTCGAAGGGCAGGGGAATTCGCCCCCCGTACTGCTGGTTGAATAGCTGGATCACCTGGTTGCAGTAATTCCGGATGATGGTGGCGGCGTTGGGATCGGAGGCGTCCACTAAAATTTGCACCGGGGCGGAAACGCTTCGTTGCCAGGCTTTGCCGAAATCCTGGGAAATGATCAGAATGACCCGCGCTTTGCGGCTCAAAAACAG
Source organism: Deltaproteobacteria bacterium (assembly GCA_011526015.1). Lineage (GTDB taxonomy): Bacteria > Calditrichota > Calditrichia > RBG-13-44-9 > J075 > JABWBP01. The sequence continues at coordinate 2,784 of WYBG01000350.1, forward strand.
TTCTTCTACGTTTGCCAGGGGAGCGGTGTGGGCAAATACGTGAAAAAATTTGCTGCCCTGGAACTGTTCCACCAGGCGGCGGGAGTGCAGGGTGCGGTCATAATCGACCACCGCCAGGTCCACCCGCTGGATTTCCATGTTCAGGGCATACCCGAACATCACCAGCTGGATCACCGGCATGATGAAAATGATCAAGAGGGTGCGCGGGTCGCGAATAATGTGCAGAAACTCCTTCCGGGCGATGGAGAGGAGGCGGGAATGGGGAACGCGCATATTGGGTTTTCTCCGGCTGATTCGGAAAGCTTACAGCTATCAGCTATTGGGTGACAGTTTTTGAATGAAAGCGGTAAGCATTCTTTTCACTTCTGTGACCTCAGAAGTCAAGCGTATAGCCTCTTCAGGAGTGATATATCCCAGGTCCCGGGAGAGCAAAAAATAATATTCGAGCTCGCTGGCGGAACCCATCGAAATTTGCAGGTAGCGAGCAAAATCAGCGTCTCCCTTTTTACCGCATCCTTCCGGGATATTTGCGGGAATCGAAACCCTGGCGCGGCGCATTTGGCTTACCAGGCCATATAATTCTTCCCTGGGAAAATTTTGCGTAACTTTATAGACTTCCAGAATCAATCCATGCGCCTTCTGCCACGTTTTCAATTCTCTAAAATTTCTCATCACTCTCTCCTTGTATTTGAAATTTAAAAATAAAGGTAGCCCTAAACGATTAATACTGCTTAAGGAGGTGTACGGTGTCATTCCCACGCAAGTGGGAATCCATAAACTCAGCAGCAATCGTGGATTCCCGCTTTCGCGGGAATGACAAAGCAGGCGGTCGAATAGCATAGCAGCATTACCTATTTAGGACTACCGAAATTTATAGTAACGATTCAGCACTCAGCTATCAGCCTTCAGTGATCCACCTGGAAGGGGTAACCCTCCAAAGGATACAGGCTGACCATTGGCCGCTAATCACTGACGTCTGATAGCTGACTGCTGACCGCTACTCTTTCACCAGCGCCACAAACACGTCCTGCATATTGCTCCTCCCATACTGCTGCTTCAGCTTTGCGGGGGTGTCCAGGGCGATGAGTTTTCCTTCGCGCATGATGGAGACGCGGTGGCAGTATTCCGCCTCATCCATGAAGTGGGTGGTGACGAATACGGTTTTGCCCAGCGCCACGGTCTGGTAGATAAGGTCCCAAAATCCCCGCCGGGCTTCCGGATCGACCCCGGAGGTCGGCTCGTCGAGGAAAACGATCGGGGGATCGTGCAGCAGGGCGCAGCCTAACGCCAGGCGCTGTTTGAAACCCAGGGGCAGCTCCCGGGTCAGTTTGTCGGCGAACGCTTCCAGGCCCACCTGCCGGATCAGCGCCTCTTTGCGCTCCCGGATCAGGGCGCGCGACAATCCGTACACCCCCCCGTAAAATTCGATGTTCTCGGAGATGGTCAAATCGTCGTAGAGGGAGAATTTCTGGCTCATGTACCCGATGCGCCGCTTGATCGCCTCGCTCTGGCGATAAATGTCGTAGCCGGCCACGCTGCCGCTGCCCTCGCTGGGGGCCAGCAGCCCGCACAACATGCGGATCATGGTGGTTTTGCCGGCCCCGTTGGCGCCCAGGAAGCCGAAAATCTCTCCCTGGTACACTTCGATGCTCACCCGGTCCACCGCGGTAAATTTGCCGAATCGCCGGGTGAGGTCGGCGGTTTTTACGGAAATTTGCCTGGTCATTTGCTTCGCGTCATTCATTGTCATTGGCGCTTCGCGCGTCATTAATGGTCATTGAGCTTCGCTGTCATTGGCGCTTCGCGCGTCATTGATGGTCATTGAGCTTCGCTGTCATTGGCTTCGCTTTCGGCGATTAATGCCAGAAAAACGTCTTCGATGGTGGGCGGCTGCGGCGACCAGGACGTGAGATTGCCGCTGCTGGCCGCCTGCCACTCGCTCCATTGCCGGGAATCGGGAGGCTGCGTAAAACTGGCGTGGAGGGCGTCACCGAACAGTTGGGTGCTCTGCACTTCCGGCAGGGAGCGGAAAAAGTCGCGCAGGCGGCGCACGTCCTCCGCTTCCAAACGGTATAGAGGGTAGCGATAGCGGTTTTTAAGCGCCTCCGGGGCGCCGATGCCGGCGATACGCCCCTTGAAAAAGAGCGCCACCCGCTCGCACTGGTCCGCTTCATCCATGTAGGCGGTGGAGACCAGGATGGCGGTTCCTTCCTGCCGGATCAGACGCAGGATGTCCCAAAACTCCTGGCGGGAAACCGGGTCCACCCCGTAGGTGGGTTCGTCGAGCACCAGGATGGCAGGGGTGTGAATGAGGGCGCAGGAGAGCGCCAGCTTCTGTTTCATTCCCCCGGAGAGCGCCCCGGCGAACCGTTTTTTGAAAGGTCCCAGGCGGGAAAAATGGTATAACCGCTCCAACCGCTCCAACCGCTCTTTTTCCGGCACTTGAAATAAATCGGCAAAGAAACGCAGATTCTGTTCCACGGATAAATCCTGGTAGAGCGAAAAACGCTGGGGCATGTAGCCGAGAATGGAGCGGATTCGGGCGGCGTCGCGGGTGGTATTCAGCCCATCGACAAGGATGCTGCCCCGGTCGGGAAGGAGGAGGGTGCAAATGGCGCGCAGCAGGGTGGTTTTTCCCGCCCCGTCGGGACCGATCAACCCGAATAATTCTCCCCTTTTTACCTCCATGCTTACCCCCCGCACGGCATCCACCGTTCCGTAGGATTTGTGAAAATCTTTGATCTCGATCGCGTTCATAGTTTGCCTTCGGCGTCAATTAGCTTCGCTGTCATTGATGGTCATTTGCGTTTCGCGCGTCATTAATTGTCATTAAGCTTCGTTGTCATTTGCCTGCAGCGTCATTTGCGCTATGCGCGTCAATAGTCTTCGCCGTCATTGATTGTCAGTTGCTTGTCCCTTTGGGGCTGCGCATTATTTTATTGTCATTTATAGCCATTGGAAATTACGCTAAATGTCGCAAAGCAAATGACGACGAAGCCAAATGACTAAAAATGACAGCGCCGCCCCAAAGGGGCAAGCCAATGACCATGAATGACAACAAAATGACGCCGCAGGCAACTGACGCGCGAAGCGCCAATGACGCGAAGCAATTATTTCGCCCACAGCCCCCCGGTCGCTTCCAGCCAATCCGCGATGCGCCCCGCCGCGGCGGCCACGTTGTTGTCGGAAATATCCAGCTCCAGTTTCGGGAGCATGGATTCCGCCGCAAACCGGCGCATCAGTTCCTGCTCTTCGATAAAAATTTGCAAATTATCGTACTGCGCGGGATTGCCGGAGACTCTCAGACGCTCCTCCCGGGCAGTTGCGAAAGATTCCGGGCTGCGGGTGCAGAGCACCAGGTGAAAGCCCAACCGCGCCAATCGCTCTTCTAACCAGTGAAAATCGTAGTTTTTCCCGTGCGCCTGCCACTGGTAAGCGCGGGTGGAAATGTGAAAGCGGTCCACGATCCAGGAGTAATAGGGCAGCAGCTCGATCAGGCGGGTCCAGGTGTGGTAGGCTTCCATGGCCCGAGCTTCTTCCGGCGGCTCGAAATTGATCATTCCCCGCCCCCAGGGAAAATTGGTGAAGGCGCACCATTCCGCGGAGATCAGGGGAGAGTGGTAGCGGTACTTGCGCGGCCCCACGATCCGGGGATGTTCGTTCAGCGCAAAAGCGATCTCGGTTTTGAGGGTCAAGCGGGTCCCTTCCAAAATGATCTTCGGGCAGAGTTTTTTTCCCATTTGAGCGTTCCTTACGTATTACGCAATACGCAATACGTAATATATTCCGCGCCGCCTGCCGCTACTTCACCATCCCAGTTTTTGGCGCAGCAATTTCCCCGCCTGGCGGCTGATGGTCAATTCGCTGCGGTTTTTATCGTTCACGGTCATGCGGTATCCCCCGGCGAACCAGGGTTCGATGGTTTTCACGTAATTCAGGTTGACAATGGTGGAGCGGTGGATGCGGAAGAATTTCCCCGGGTCCAACCGCGCCTGCAATTCCTCTAAAGTGTAATTCAGCAGATGCTTTGAATCCGCCAGGAAGGCGAACACTAACTTGTTCTCGCTGGCAAAATACACAATATTGTCATCGGGGAGGATAAGGATTTTATCGCCGGTTTTGGAGGGGATGCGCCGCAGGTAATCCGGGCGGGGATTCCAGGAGGCCAGCAACCGGCGAAGATTCTCCATCTCCGCGGGCAAATCCTTTCCCGCGGAACACTGCTTGCGCACCTTTTCGAGCGCTTCGTTCAGGCGCTTTTCAGAGAATGGTTTCAGTAAGTAATCCACCGCCTGCAATTCAAACGCCTGCACGGCATACCGGTCATAGGCGGTGGTAAAAATGACCGCGGGGCGATGGGAGAGCAGGCGCAGCAGATCGATGCCGGATATATCGGGCAGGTGAATATCCAGGAAGACCAGTTCCGGTTTCAGGGCCTCGATCTGCTCCGCGGCCTCCCGCCCGGAGGCCGCGCTTCCCACGATTTCCAGGTCCTGCGCCTCTTCCAGGAGTTCCATCAACCTGTCCAGGGCGGGACGTTCATCCTCGACGATGTAAGCGGTGATCATGCAATTTTTCTGTTATGGTGGATCCTGCAGCGAATAAAGACCTCAAAGGTTTTGAAAACCTTTGAGGTCTCTTCGATTATAATGGAATATGGATTTCGACCGTGGTTCCCTCGCCGTACTGAGAACGGATTTGCAACAAATCGGGCTCTTTGAAAAGCAGGTATAACCGCTCGGAAATGTTTTCCAGGGCGTGGCCGGGCAGGGGAAGCTGGCGCAACCGTTCCGGCGCAATTCCCCGCCCGTCATCTGCAACCACCAGGACGATATAGCGCCCGGTTTCGCTGACGCTGACCGCAATCTTCAGCGGCTTTTGGCGATCCGGCCAGGCATGATGCACCACGTTTTCGATAATCGGCTGCAAGAGCAACGCCGGCACCGGCCGGGAATCCTGCCGCAGGGACTGATGCCATTCCACCTGCAATTTCTCGCCGAATCGCGCTTGCAGCAGCGCGAGGTACTGGCGGGTGAATTCGATTTCCCGGCGCAGGGGGATCGCTTCTTTCGAGGCATTCTGGAACAGGTAGCGCAGGATTTCGCTCAATTGCAGCAATAGCCGCTCCGCCGCGGGCGGGTCCTGCCGGATCATCGAGGCGATGGTGTTGAGGGAATTGAACAAAAAGTGCGGCTCCATCTGCGCGCGCAGGGCGGTTAATTCCGCCCGCTCCAGCGCCTGGCGCTGGCGATTTTGCTGCCAGCGCAGCTCCACCAGGCTTCCCGCCATGCTTGCCAGGCCGATCAGGAACAGCATCGAAAAGAAGGAGATCAAAACTCCCCGGGATTGCACGCTGAGCAGCGTTTCGGAAGAGCCTTTGCCAAACGGCAGCGAGACCACGAATACGAATCCTTTCCAGAGGTGCTCGACCGCAATTTCGCGCAGCGAATCCGGGGGGAGAAGAATGAGGGTTTGAAACACCAGGCCGGTAAGATACGCGGCGGAAATGGCCACCGTGTAGAGGGCGGTTTTCAAGAGCCACTGTTGCAAAGGGGAGAAAATCGTCAGTTTGGGAGCAATCCAGCGATAGACCGGCCAGATGGCGGCAGAGAGGCAAAAGGCATAGAAATACCCGATCAGGATCGCCCGGTAAGCCTCCGCGGTTCTGGCCAGAAAGGCAAACGAGAGGAAAGCGCCGGCTAACAGCACGGCGCTCACCCCCAGGATGATTTTGCGAATTTGTTTATACCGCCGGGGTTCCATTGCTTCGTTTCAAGTTCCAGATATAGGTGATAAAACTGCCCAGCCCGAAGCAGACTACCGCCAGGGAAACCAGCCATCCTAAGAAGGGAATCTGGGGAATCAATACCACCAGAATCACGCCTAACACCACCGGCAATACCAGGGAAGTTCCGGAACTCTCTTTTTGGAACAGCTTCCAGAGATAATCTCCTGCGAACAGGGCGGTGAAAACCAGGCTGAGATAGAGCAGGATGAGGTACAGCGCCAGCAGAATCAATCCCACGGGAATGGTGAGCACTAACAGAAGCAGGATCAAAATCGCCACCGGGGAGGCCACCAGCGCCAGGAAGCCGACGCCGAGATGCTTCCACAAACCTTTCCCCGCGAAGGTTAGGTAATCGCGGCTGAAATTCTTGAAAAGCGCCACTAACAGTACGCCGGTGATCAGCAAGGCGATCAGCCACCAGTAGAATACCAGGGATTGGAAAAAGAGCCGCCGTTTCTCGATCTTGATTTCCAGGTTGTCCGGCAAGGGGCCGGATTTTCCCGGGTCCAATTCTTTGGGAAGAGTTAATTTGGTGCCGCCCGGCGCGGAATAATTCGTCCCGAATCGCACGTGGCCGGCCTGCATCTCCAGGTATTGCCCCACGGAGCCATCCAGCCGGGCGTAGCCGGCGCCCCCGCGAACGTAGCCCTCCACCCGCCCGCCTTCTAACAGCAGGTTGCCGACGCCTAAGATCAAATTCCCTTTGACGGTTCCGCGCTCGGTGATGCGCACTTTCCCGCCGAAGGCCAGCACGTCGCCGCCGATCTCCCCATCTATTAACAAGTCGGAACCGAAGAAAATGACCATGTCGCCCACTTTGCCGCGGATTTCCAGCGTTTCGCAACCCGCCAGCACGTCCTGCGCAACCTCTCCCCGCACGGTAATGCGCTTGCAGCCGGCGTAAACGTCCCCGGTGACGAGCCCTTCAATATCCACGGTGCGGCAGCCGGCAAACAGGTCGGTGCCCAGGGTGTCGCCATCCGGGACCTGCACCGTTTCCGCGCCCCGGTACTCCGCGGCTGGCAACGACAGCGCTGCAAGGCACAGGATCAGCAACGCTCGAATTACGTTTTTCATGGTACGCTCCTTTTCGTTTTAGCTTCACCGGCCAATTTAGCGGAAAATGCGTTCCGGCAAAGCCAAAACCACCCGGCGGTCGATTTCGGGGGCTGAATGGTCATAATGTTTTGCCAATGGGTTTTAGGTGTTGGGGTGTTATAGTGTTCATGTGTTCGAGTAACATAAACACACGAACACCGGAACACATGAACACCCGCGCGCTATTCTTCTAAGAA
>WYBG01000351.1 GCA_011526015.1 Deltaproteobacteria bacterium
CCCGGGTGATTTCTTTGGCGGTTTTGGGCATAATCTGCATCAGGCCGATGGCGCCCATGTGGCTGCGGGCGTCCTCCTTGAAATAGGATTCCTTCAGAATTTGCGCCACCACCAGCCGCCAGTCTAATCCGTACCACTTGGCATATTTGCGGATTCGGGGCAGGTATTTCTGAATCTGTTGAGAAAAATTGGGCGGCAGGTATTTGCGGCGGAAATCATCGACCTCCTGCTGCCGGCGCTTCTTTTCTTCGATCTGCTGCTCCACCATATTGACCAGGGAATCCCCTTCCACCCGGGTGGGCGGGTGGGAACTGTTTTGGCAGCGGAAGAAGAGTAACGCCAGGAGGAGAAGAATTCCCCCACCATGTCCTAAACATCGAATCATTGCAGGCTTAGACTTTTCTCCAAAAGTGAATGGTTGCGGAATCGCTTCGAAACGCAATAGCATCACCGGATTTGCGGGTGAAAAATAACAGGCGCAGGCCCTTAGTTTAAACTGCTGCTGACGATTTGGCCCACGATCAACCCGATCATGATGAAAATGCCGCACACCACCACGCCCACGGCCAGGTTTCCTTTCTCCAGTTCCGAGGCGATATGGAAATTGGTGATTCGATTGAAGAGTTTATAGGTAATGACCGCCGCTGCAATCCCCAAAACCACCCCTCCCAGGGCATACATGGTATTGAGCAGAAAACGGTTGAACAGATCCATTTCCATCATATCAATCACCTTTCCGGTTAGAGTTATACATTGGTATCCATAGATTTTCGGTTGGAAAGCGGCATGATAAAATAGGCCAACAACGCGATTGCCCCGCCTTCCAGGAACAATTCCGCTCCTACGGCTAACCCGTTGATTGCCGCAATCCACAGGGAAACGGCAGTCCAAATTCCCTCTGCTGCGCCCCGGTGCGCGATAATTACCCCCGCTCCTATCAAGCCCGTTCCCACCGCCACCGCGGCCGCGGTCTGGAACGGATCGCCTAATAAATCAACATAGGAGAGGGTCATAAACAGACAGGACGCAGTGGCCAGCATCGCATGAATCGCCATCGCCGTCCCCGGGTCGGGAATCTGGCGGCGCAGGCCTATCAAACTGCCGCACAGCGCTGCTACCAGGAGCTTGAAAAGATTCACTATCACCGCAAACAACTCGAACATTATGCCGTTTTTAGGGAAGTATAACCAGCAATGCCAATACGAGTCAAACTATTTTTCTTTTGCATCTCCCGCGGCGGAGTCACCCCAAACCAAAGTCATGGCCGCTTATGGTATAGAACGGCGCCCATTTGCAAAAAACAGGATCGTTTATCCTTCCGGCAGAACGTAAAAGAGAATCGCGAAATAATGGCACAGGCTCCCGGCCATTACGAACAGGTGCCAGATGGCGTGATTGTAGGGCAATTTATGCCAGGCATAAAAAATAACCCCCACGGTGTAACAGATTCCCCCCGCGGCCAGCCAGGCCAGTCCCCCGGCGGGAATGTGCAGCAGCATTTCCCGCAACGCCACAATACACAGCCACCCCATCAGGATATAGAGCGCCAGGGAGAGCCGGCGGAAGCGCTGAATGAAGAAAATTTTATAGATCATCCCCAGCAGCGCCAACCCCCAGACCACTGCGAACAGGCTCCATCCCCAGGGCCCCTGGAGGCTGATCAGCATAAAAGGGGTGTAGGTGCCGGCAATCAACAAGTAGATGGAGATATGGTCAACAATCCGGAATATCTTTTTGGCCCGGGGGTGCTGAAAACTGTGATAAAGGGTCGAGGCGAGGTATAATATAATCAGGGTGCTGCCGTAAATGCTAAAACTGACGATTCGCCATACGTCCCCGTACAAAAACGCCAGAACCAGCAACACGGTTAATCCCGCTATGCTGAGCGCCGCACCGATGCCATGAGTGAGGCTGTTGGCAATTTCTTCCCCCCGGGTATAGGATTTGCCGCCATGGGCGGCGCTATGATGTTTCTCAGAGTTCATCGGCCAGTTTCTCCATACTCCATTCGCCGCCATCAGCGGAATACCGGGATATTACGCCGCATCAAGCGCCCGAATATCTACTGTATAAGGGCATAACCTGTGATTTTTGAGGATATAAGGTATAGGGTATAAGGCATGGTTTTCCCTATACCTTATACCCATATACCCGAAAAATTTAAAAACACAACTTATGACCTTACGCGATATATCTACTACATAAAGTTCCCGGCGTATGATGGGATGGAATTTTAAGCATGTCAAGGGGAAATTTTCCCGGCCGCTGCTGCCTTCCTCCCGCGCTGCAAATGTGATACTTATGTGATGCCTTTGTGTTGAGGATGTTAGATTAGCGGCATAGATTGGAGCGCCTGCACGTGGAAACCGACCTGCTCATCAACAGATCGAGGAAAGGATAGATAATGGTTCTCGAAAAAGCGGCGATCTCACCGGTATGGAAAATCCCGACCATTTTTGTGGCGCTGCTCAGCCAGCAACTGCTGGCCGGCGGCCCCTGGACGCAACCCAAAGGACAGGGTTACGCCCAGGTCTCTTTCACGTTCATCCCTGAATACCGCAGCCTCTTTAGCCGCAATTTAGAGAGCATCTCGCTCAACCGCGAGGTGAGCGACCGAACCCTGCTGGGCTACCTTGAGTATGGGCTAACCAGCCGGTTTACCCTCATCGGAGAAATACCAATGAAATTCGTGAGCACCGGCGAGCAGGTGTACCCGGGGAGTGATTTCGAGAATGCGGTACTGGAATCCGGCAGCCTGAGCGGGCCGGGAAATCTCTCCGCAGCGCTGAAATACGGGCTGGTGCAAAAAAATTTCCTGCTCACCGGGCAGGTAAAAATAGACGCCCCCACCGCCACCAGTGATGCAAAAACCGGCCTGCGCACCGGCGTTGACGCCTGGGGAGTTGCCCCGTCGCTGATCCTGGGAGGGAGCCGCGGGCAACTCTACGCCTTTATCGAAAGCGGGGTGCGCTTTCGCAGCAAGGATTACAGCCAGGAGTTCATCCTGCGAGGGGAAGCGGGCGCAGCGCTGCTGAAGCGCTTTTGGATCATCGCGGTGCTGGACGTGAGGCAAGCGCTGAACGATGGTACTCACGATAATGAAAACTCCGAGCAAACCGGCCTCTATCCTGATAACCAGGAATACGTCGCCTTTGGCCTGAAGCTGATTGTCGAGATCAGCCCGCGGTTCGGGGTAAATTTTTCCTCTTTCGGGGCTTCGAGCGGCAACCTGGTCGCCAAATCCCCGGCCAATACGGTGGGAGTGTACCTGCGCTGGTGAACCGCCATGGCAGTATATTGCCGCCGGTGTTCGGTAATGAGAATTTATGTGGTTTTATCCTTCCAGAATGTATATCCCTTCAACTCTCTTGTGTAATTAATATACAAAGCCGTATGGATTGGGCTTCCGGCATCCCCGCTAACGCGGCGCCGGCAAAGTCTCTTTCCGCAGACGAGACTTACCCGGTTTCCGAATTCCAACCCCGGTTCCGGCTCTGAAAATTCAATTTTCACGGGCATTTAAAACCATTTGCCTTGGCACCGCTCCCGCCGGGGAAACCCGGGGGCTATTTTTTTATGCCGTAAATATTCATTTTTTGGCAAACGGTTTGCTTAACCAGGATCGTCAGATTAATGGTCTTTATAAACGAGGTCGAAGGAACCGTGATGGAAACACAAATGGAAAAAAGAGCCTCCGTTTTCTCCTGGATCACAGGATTAGCGCTATTGATTGGCGTATCTTTGCAAGCGCAGCAAACCCCCGGGGTTACTTTTTTGCAGATGTCCGTAGGAAGCCGCGCCCAGGCGATGGGCGAAGCTTTTACCGCCGTTGCCAGCTCCGCCAACGGCGTCCACTATAATCCCGCCGGGATGGGCTTCGGCCTTGACCGGGAACTTATGTTCTATCACTCCCGGTGGTTTCAGGATATCTCGGTGGAGAACGTTACCTTTTTATATCCCTTTACCAGCCGCTGGTCGATTGGCAGCAGCATTTCCTACCTTCACGTGCCGCAATTTACCCGCTACGAAGTCGATCCGATTAGCGGCGGCCCGGTGGAGAACGGAACGTTTTCGGTGTATGACCTGGTCTTTCTCACCGGCATCGGTTTCCGGATCACCGACGACGTTGCGTTGGGCGCCAACCTGAAATTGTTCCAGGAGCAGTTGGAATCCGTAAGCGCCAGGGGATTCGCAGTTGACCTGGGCCTTTTGACCCGGGTGCCACATACCGGGCTTCGCATGGGGCTGGCGGTGCAGCATTTAGGCCCCGCGGTAAAATATATGGCGCGCAGCGAGTTGCTTCCCCTGACGTATCGCGGGGGGCTGGCGTACCAATTCCGGAGTTTCAACGGGCTGATTGCCCTGGACGTTGCCAAAACCGTTGGAAAGGACATTCAATTCCTGCCCGGAATGGAACTGGGCTTGACCAACAGCTTTTACCTTCGCGGGGGATACCAGGTCGCGGAAAACCTGGCCGGGAGCGGGATGACGGCCGGCTTTGGCCTGCGCCTGCTGGACGATCACCAGGTCAATTATGTTTATGTGCCCTACGGGGACCTGGGAGATACCCACCGCGCAGAATTGATTCTGCACCTCGGTTCCGCTCCCTCGGAAAACGAACCTTATAGGGCGGCGCCGCAATCCGGCAAACCCACGTCGCGGGCGAAAGAGATCCTGAACCAGCCGGCCCCCCCCAAAACCGCGGCCTTGCCGGAACCCAAACCCCATCCGGCACCTGCGGCAAAAATTCGCCCGGCGGAGAAGTTGATCCCTCCCTCGGCGGTAACAGTGTCTAAATTACCGGACGGGAAAATGAAGCTATCCTGGAATGCGGCAAGCAGCCCGGGCGTGGAGTACAATATCTACGCGAAGCCGGCCGGGGGAACCAAGTGGATCAAAATTACCACCCGGCCCATTGAAGAGAATTACCAGTTGTTTACCCAGCGGAAATCCAATCTCAGCCTGCTTTTTGTGGTAACAAGCGTCAGGGGAACCGAGGAAAGCGATTTTTCCGAACCGGCAATCCTGAAACTCCCTTAACCGCCGGCCGCAAGGGGGATTGCCTGCGGCAACGGAATAAAATCCCCCAAAATCTCCTTTCTCCGGAAAAGGTCGATCATCACGGTCGGCCTTTTTTGTTGGATTAAATTTTCCGTTCGGCGGGTTGGGAAGCGAGAACCGGAGAGAATGTGCCGTCCGAATCTTGCGCATGAGCGGCAACCATCCCCCGCCAGCCGGTATTTTTTAATTTTGCAACGCCCTTAAATGCGGGCGATTTTGTTCGATAATACACGAATCTTTTGGCGTTCGGCATTTAACTGTTGAAAAGATGCGGGTTTTTCCCTAAGTTGATCACGAATTATGGTAAAGAATTTATTGAGGAGAGAAGATGAAGAAGATCGGACGGGTAATGGTGGTGGACGATGAAGAGAGCATTCGGGAAGTTCTATCCAATTATCTTGAATCATTAGGATACGAAGTTCAAACTGCCAGCGATGGCCAGGATGCCCTGGGGAAGTTCGAGGCCGGGGCTTATGATTTGATAGTTTCCGACCTGTTGATGCCAGTGATCGACGGGCTGGAGCTTTTGCGCAAAGTTCGGGAAAAAGATCGCGACGTAATTTTCTTGATGATCACCGGCTATCCTTCCATCGAAACGGCGGTGGAAGCGATCAAGAAGGGGGCCTACGACTATATCACCAAGCCCTTCCACATGGAAGACGTGCGCATTCGCATCGAACGGTCGTTCGAGAAGAAGAACCTGCGCGACCGTTTGAGCACCATCCAGGGGTTCGTGTGGGCGCTGCTCTTTTCCATCCCGGTATGGTTGATTTTGGGGATTATCCTGGCAAAGTTATTGAGATAAGAGAAGCCGGCGGCCTATCTTGCCGGTTTTTGATGACAGGAGAGGGTATATTCTAAAAAGAAGTACCCCCGGTAGGAATCGAACCTACGCACATGGCTCCGGAGGCCATTGCTCTATCCACTGAGCTACGGGGGCAGGTAATGATCGGGCAAATTTATAGCCCGATAACCGCCAAATCAACATAAAATTATTTGAGAAGATATACCAGCCCGGCCACCGCCAACCCCAATAGCAGCAGCGGGAGCAGGAAAACCAGTAATAAGGGCAGCAGCACCGCCGGCACCACGATGAAGACAATAACCCCTCCCAGCAGCCCCAGCAAAATTTTGAGCGGCACCGCGAGCACAAAAAATCCTACCTCCAATATGAATCCCAGGATTTTGACCACGATGACCGCTACTAAAACCAACAGTACGATTGCCAGCGCTTCCAACATGGTTTCACCCCTATTTTTGATGACGGATTAGCCTACGAGAACGAAGATCACTTGTTTCACCGCCTCAAACGCCGGTTCACTCGTTATCTTCCGGAAAACGCCGGGCGATTATGATCAGCAGCGTTTCCAGCGCCGCCGCCAGAAGCAGCATTCCTCCCACGTATTTGAAGTACACCGGCCAGAGCTCCCGGAACAACGCCAGGGTTTCCTGCAATTGGAAGCGCGCCAATTGGGCTTCCGCCAGCCGGAACCCCAGGCTGAAGCTGATCCAGGAAGCCGGAAATTCCAGCCAGGCGACCGGGTTTACCAGTATTTGCCAGATCCCCCGCCATCCCATCATTTCAAACATGATTACCGCCACGTTGAACCCGGTTAAAAAGGCCGCCAGGGGCGGGACGATAACCAGGAAGCCGGAAACAAAGCTGCCGAACAGGGAGAGGTTATTGAGCAGGAAAATCAAGAGAAAAATGACCGGGAAGGGGTAATCCGGTTTGAAATAGCGCTGCATCAGGCGCAGCATCCAGCGCGGGTATTTCAACAGGAACGTGATTTCTTTTTCTGCCGCATGGGGGCCGGCGTAAATCCCGATCATAAACAACAATGCGGAAAGGGAAAAATACGACAAATCAAGCGCCTGCAAAAGTTCCTCTAACATCGACGGCTCATAAATAAGGTTTGGAATTTTGTGTAACCATTCAGCCCTCTCATGCTCAAGCGTTATGGAAGGGTCTTTCAGCCGGCAATCCTACGCCGCCACCGCGGGGAATTCAATTTCGTAAAATTAATTTAAAATAGAAAGAGATCATTTCCTGTTTCGCGTAAAGGAACAATGGCTAATCGGCATTCTTTTCTACCTTGTTTTCCTTTGCCCACTAAAAAGATCGAATATTCTTGTATGAAAATCGCCAAATTGCATTAAATTTATACCGGTTTTGCAGAAAACGTAAAGGATAACATTAACTTACAAACTTCATGAATGGAGAAACAATGAGAAACCAATGGTTCACCCTCGCCATACTGTTGATGGTTCCGATTACCAGCCAGTTGTTCGCGCAAAAGCCCGGTGGATTTTACCTCGGCGCCGGCATCGGCTCATCCTTTTTGAATACCGAGGTCACCGACCTTGATGGGGAAAAGTTGAAGATCGATAAGAACGATTTTGCCTACAAGTTTTTCGGGGGTCTCAAAGCCGGCCGCCTCTGGGGAATCGAAGGCGGTTACCGCAATCTTGGCAAAGCGCAAACAGATATCAGCGGTGTTTCCGTGGAGACCAAAACCAGGGGATGGGACGTTTACGGCGTGGGAAAAATTACCCTGGTGATGGTGGACGTCTTCGCCAAGGCGGGGGCTTTTTTCTGGAAGGTCGATAACAAAGTCGGCGCGGAGAGCAGCGACGAAAGCGGCACCGACTTCGCCTGGGGATTCGGTGCCGGTCTTAACCTGGGCTCCCTGGGGGTGCGGGCGGAATGGGAACGCTTCAGCGTTGAGGATCTCGATAATCTCTCCATGCTCTCCCTCAGCCTTACCCTGGGATTCTAATACGGCACTCATTCGGACTCTTAACCATGAAAATTCTCAAAATTACGCTCTGGACATTGATCGTCTTTTCTCTTGCCATCCCGGAATGGAGCGCCGCCCAGCCCGGGCAGAAGGCCGATACCTCCCAAACGCTGATTCACACCGAAATCCTCCAAACCCGGCGAACCCGGGTCAATGTCTATCCCTTCCTGTTTTACACCCCGGAAACCGAATTTGCCTTTGGGGTGGGCGGGCTGATCACTTTTTATACCTCCGAATACGTGTTCCTCCGCCCCTCGAAAATCAGCGTCTCCGCTTATTACTCCACCAAAAAGCAGTATAAGATTTCCTTCTCCCCGCAAATCTATTTCGTTCGCAATAAATTTTTGCTTTCCGCAAACCTGGATTACGGGTATTATGTGGATAAATTTTGGGGCGTGGGGAACGATACCCCGGGCATCGAGGAGGAAAACTATGCTTCGCGCGCCTGGGGAGCGGAGGTGAGTCTGCAACTTCCCCCGGGGGTTGATTTCATTCCCCATACCAAAACCGGCTTCATCTACGATTTTTTGGATAACGACATAGAAGATAAACGCGCCAATCCCTATCTGCTCAACGGGAGTTTGACCGGCAGCGAGGGGGGAATCAGCTCCGGGCTGGGGATGCTGTGGGTCTGGGATAATCGCGACCATATATTCTATCCCACCCGCGGCGGGTACCACCAGGCCCGGGCAATTTTTTATATGAAAGCGATCGGCAGCGATTTTGATTTCAATCGCTACCTGATAGACCTGCGGCAGTATTTGCCCCTATCCTCTAAATCCGTGCTCGCCCTCCAGGGATTCGGCAGCTTTGTAAGAGGGAACCCGCCTTTTTACGAGCTTTCAACCCTGGGAGGAGCGGGGATCATGCGCGGGTATTACCAGGGGCGCTACCGGGATCGCGCTCATCTCGCCGGCCAGGTGGAATACCGCGCCGAGCTGTGGTGGCGATTCGGGCTGGTGGGCTTTGCAGCGCTGGGCGACGTCTCCGATAAACTCCACGATTTCAGAATCGAGGAGGCCAAATTTGCCGGAGGTTTCGGGCTGCGCTTCAAATTCAACGAGGCGGAAAAAGTCAACCTGCGGGCGGATATCGGTTTCGGCAAAAACACCAGCGGAGTGTATTTCAGTATGGAAGAATCATTTTAGACGCCGCTTGAAGCGTATGATGACCGGGAAGTGCTTGCCGGCCGCTGAAAAATCACCGAGTGCGGGAGATACAATAGGCTTTGTTGGATTTAATTTTTGATCGCATAAAACAGGATTGATGCCGAAGGCATTCCTTCGGAGCAGGATCAAATAATCTATATTTTCCAGGCAATCCTGATCTTGTTTATCCCGTTGATCCTGTCAAAATCCTTTTTCCCAATGATGTCTAATCGAGCGGATGTTCAGAAAAGGATCGAGAAGATGCAGTTAGACCCGAAAAACGAGCTTTCCGAAGAGCTGCGGCGAACCATGCGGCTCTGGGCCACCGGCGTAACAGTAGTAACCACGCAATCCGGCCAGAGGCGGAGCGGGATGACCGTCAGCGCCTTTACCTCCGTCTCGCTGGAACCTCCGCTGGTGCTGGTTTTGCTGCAAAAGGATAGCGTAACCTGCCGGCTGATTCGCAAGTCGCGGGTATTTGCGGTGTCGATCCTGGGGGAAGGGCAGGAAGCGATTTCCCGGCAATTTGCCGGGCTTACCGCGCTGCCGGAGGGAGCGGATCGCTTCAACGGCGTGGGGTTCGTAAGCCGCTCCACCGGGTCGCCGGTGCTGGCGGACGCCCTCGCCTGGATGGATTGCCGGGTGCTGCGGGTCATCGACGCCGGCACCCACTATATGATCAGCGGGCAGGTGCTGGCCACCGGGCGGAAAGAGTCGCGCTCGCGCCCCCTGGTCTATCATAATCGAAATTACTGGCGGCTGGCGCATTCGGAATCGGAAAAATAAGGCAGGGCGTTCCTGCAAGTGCGGCATACCCGGGAGGAAAAAACGAATGAAACGTCTTGCCTTCCTCTCCACGGATAAATTGGAAGGATTCGTCAGCGACGACGAACGCGCCGTCGCCCCGCTGGCGGCGCGCGGCTGGGCGGTGGAAACCGTCTCCTGGCGGCAGCCCTGCGATTGGAACCGCTTTGGCATGGTGATCATTCGCACTACCTGGGATTATCAACATGACGCCGATTATTTTCTGAAAGTGCTGGAGCGGATAGACGCGTCCCGGGCCGTGCTGCAAAATAATCTCGAACTGGTGAAGTGGAACATCCGCAAAACCTATCTCCGGGATTTGCAGGAAAAAGGGAACCGCATCGTTCCCACAATTTGGCAGGAAGGGGGCATCTCGCCGGAGAAGCTGAATGGGTTTTACGCCCGGCTTCACAGCGATGAAATCATTATCAAACCCATCATCAGCGCCAATGCCGATCATACCTTCCGGCTGCACCGGGAAGATATTCCCTTTTATTATGATAAATTGCAGCATCTCTTTGCCGGGCGGGCATTCATGGCGCAGCCGTTTATGGAAAACATCATCACGGAGGGGGAATACTCGCTCTTCTATTTCGGCGGGGAGTACAGCCACGCCATTCTCAAAACCCCGCAGGCGAACGACTTCCGGGTACAGGAGGAGCACGGGGGGATTATCACCGCAGTCAAAGCGGATGAAAAACTGCGCCGGCGCGGGGAGGCGGTGATGGATTCGCTGGGCCGGATTCCCCTCTAC
>WYBG01000352.1 GCA_011526015.1 Deltaproteobacteria bacterium
AAAAAAATACTTTTTCAAAGAACGGGGCAAAACCGATCGGTAATACTAATTGGCAGTGTATTGATCCCTCCGGGAAATTGTATGGGAATTCCTTTTCAGAATTCAAAAGATGGTGGAATGAACAAAAAAAAATCGCAGAAATCAAGCTCTGGATTTATTAAATCGGTAGGTGATCTTTGAAGTATCAGGAGTGTGCAAAATAAATTTTGCACTCCATTTCTTCAGGCATTGTTAATGACGGGGGCAGCTTTGCGGGTAAATGCCTTCTTTGAAGGTTCATTAAACGGGTTCTCGGTTTCGAATGCTGTCTCTTCAGAAGCAACGGCGGCAGAGGAAGGCGTTGGAAGGGAAACCGGCAATAAACAACAGGACTCCTCAACTGCATCATGGTAGTTCTGGATAATTTTTTTCAATTCCGAACGCTTACCGGCGCGCCGTCGGATTGCCTGTTCTTTCAATGCTTTTAACTCATGATCTTGCCCGATAACCCCACGGTCCTGGTACAGCTTGAACAATTTCCGGGAGGTATGCTTGCCGATGAGTATTTTTCGCTCCGCGCCGGCGCCCTCAGCCGGTACGGTCTCGAATATTCCCGCTTCCTGATTTAGCATAGTCAGTACCGGGGTGGCGGTTTCGTACCAGTAAAGCCCTCTGCCGATCACCGGCTGACGCTCATTGATGACCATTCCGGCCATTTCTTCGATCTCGTAAGCGAGCCGGCGAATTTTAGCCAGGTCGATATCCACCTCCACGCCATATAAATAGCGTAGCGCCGCAATAATTTCCGCCGGGGAAGCAATCCCGCAACGCTCGCCCAAAAAATTGAAACTCCCCTGCAGCAGGGTAGCGCCTTGCTCGTAAGCAGTTAACGTGTTGGCAGTTGCCAGGCCAAAATCATTATGAAAGTGCGCCCCCCATTCAACTTCCGGGAATTCCCGGCACAGACGGTTTATGCAGAGAGATACTTCCGAGGGAGCCAAAAGCCCAACTGTATCGGTAAAGATGAACCCCTCCACGCCATGTTCATGAAAGCTCTTGATGATATCAATTAAGTGGGCAAGGTTCTTCTCGATCACGCTTTTATCGTGGGTGATTTTTTGCCCTGGGTTCAATAGTACGAACCGGGAAGCATCCGCCAGGGCCATGCGTATTTGCTTTCCGGTCTGGCGCAGAATCTCGATCCAGGGGATGTGATATTTTATATAGGACTCCACGGTAAACTTGAACGTCTCCGCCAGGCAATCAGTGACCGGAAAGACGATATTGAGATATTTTATATCGCTGTTCAGCGCTTTATCGCACAGTTCGGCGCAGGGCAGCAGGGTCATGGAAATTTCTGCTTCTTCGTTTAAGCCTTGCTCCATCATGGCTCCGAATGCGACTTCATCTTCGGGAATACCTACCACCCCAACTTCGATGTGGCGAATGCCGGCTTCGATCATGCGCTTTACCAGGTACACTTTTTCTGTAGGGCTGAAAAATAATCCCGGGGTCTGTTCCCCTTCCCGTAGCGTGACATCAAATATTTTTACGCTGTTTTTTTCCACACTGCCACCTCCACCCGGTTTTTTATATCAACCTCTCTTTGCATAAGTCGATTCTGTTTGACCCATTTATTCATTTTATTAGATAAATATTTACGCTGATTGTTTGATACTCCTTGCCCGGTAACAAATGTTAATCCATGCTCTATCGCAGCAATCATTTGTTCAAAAGTCGTTTTAGCAGACCAAGGTATGAAATCATTTTTTAGGAAAGTATACCGATTGTTTAATTGATTTTTAATCAACCCTTTTACTAATTCAACATCATAGATTAAAGAACATCTTGATTCTATGGGAAGTCGATGATCTTTTCTCAAACGATGGTAATACTGCCAAAAATTAGTATATTTATTGTCAAGATTCTCTGATTCTTTAATCTCTGCACCACACTGTATTTTTGTACTCTCATCGGATTTAAAAGTAATGAATAGATACCCCTCACTTTTAAGAATTTTGTCAACTTGCCATAAAAATTCATCAAGTTTATTTAGACAATGTAATACACCCCCTAAGAGAATAACGTTAAAACTTGACGAGAAAAAAGTTAGAGGCTCTTCGAGATCGCCAAAGCCTATTGATATTCTCTCTCTGCCTTTAAAATTTAGCCGTTTAAATTCTTCTTTCTCAGATAGAATTTTCAGCATAGGATAAGAATTATCGACCCCTGTAAAAGTACTTACACGATCACGACTTAATATATATTGAATTGTTGGAATTGAGAGGATTCCAGTTCCAGTCCCTCCTTCAAGGATTTCTAACTTATATTCTTCTGAGCTAAAATAAGAACTTAGTATGTTATTCATGAATTGCTCAAACTCGGAAATAGGAAAGTTTCTAATAAAACTACTTTCATAATATTGAGCAACAATCTTACGTAGATAAATATGAGACTCATTCGTCTCCGTACATACCTTGGTATCATTATTTTCTCCTAACAATTCCAGGTATTCCATTGATAAAATCCTTTTAAATAATGGAGAGTGTAATGAATTCTCTTCCTTAATTTACAAGGCTTTCAAAGCTTACCTTTTCTGGATTTTTGCCCAAATGAACTTTTGTGGTACGAAAATCTTTAATTGAGGAATTCATAAGCCACAAAAAAATTCCACAGCCCCTCGAATAACTATGAAACAACTTTTACGGTGCTCAATGACTCGCTTTGAAAGAGTTGATCTAAAAGATCTAGAATGCGGATCAATTGATGGCGGATTTTTTCTGTGCCGTTATTATTCATCAAAACAGAATGAGGAATTTGGGGTAGCTCAAATAAGCTAATTGCAAAAGCTGCATAAAAATTTTTTACTAGGTGATTGTCCCGCTTCGCAAAGCGGGAATAAATAACTGGAAGCTCAGCCTGCACCCAAATAAACCTTGTCTCTGGAAAACAATCCAGAATTCGTTTCCGTTCTTTTTCTTTCGTAAATGTCTGAGTGATTACTAATTGGGGGTAGATATCTCTAAGCAATTCTATTTTATTGCAGACTGTTTCGTAATATTTTTCCCTTAATGGTTCAGTAATGAGATAATTCTTTTGGATGGCCTCTTTGATCGGCGGGGTCAAATCGTCGTCCGCTTCGTAATGATAGAAGCCGAACTCGTCTTGCAACATCTTGCCGATAAAACTCTTCCCGGCCCCGGGATACCCAAATAATACCAGTAACATGGCGCCCTCAAATCCCTTTGTTTAAATTCTTCCCTGTAAAAACAAACTTTTATTTGATGCTTCACTCGAGAAAGATCAGACGTCCCTGTGGAAACAATCTCTAATTGCTTCTAAGGGGAAAATATAGCTTTTAAAGGGCGCAGTTGCGGTATGACGCAAAATTTCATTTTAAAATTTATAAACCCGTGCTGGCCTGATCGGTTCTACGGAATACGGAATACGCAATATGCATTACGTATTGCGTATTCCGTATTACTCCCCGTAAATCCCCACCCAAACCTCCCCCTCTCTATCCACGTACCCCCGGTACATCCCCGCGGTATTGAACGGCATGGCAATGTTGCCGTTTTTATCCAGGGCGATCACCCCGCCCTCGCCGCCTAATTCGCCAAGCTCGCGGATCGCCTGCTCCGCCGCTTCGTTAACGGAAAGGCCGCGGTACGCCATCAGCGCGGAAATTCGATGCGCAACGACCAGGCGCATGAAATACTCCCCGTGCCCGGTGGCGGAGATCGCGCAGGTGCGGTTGTCCGCATAGGTTCCCGCGCCGATGATGGGGCTATCCCCTACCCTGCCCCAGCGCTTGTTGGTTCTACCGCCGGTGGAAGTGCCCGCGGCCAGATTGCCGGATTTGTCCAGCGCCACCACTCCCACAGTGCCGTATAAATCCTGCGGAACCGCGCCAGGCTTTCCGCCGGGCAGTAATGATTTCGGCGAAGCATTTTTTTGCTGCTCTTCGCTTTTCTCGCGCTGCAAATCTTCCCAACGGCGCGGGGTATGAAAATACTCATTGGGAACCGCTTCCATCCCCTGTTCCTGCGCGAACGCCTCCGCCCCTTCACCTGCTAACATCACGTGAGGGGATTTTTCCATGACCAACCGGGCCAGGGAAACGGGGTTTTTGACGTGCTTCACCGCCGCCACTGCCCCGGCTTGCAGGGTTTTCCCCTCCATGATCGAAGCATCCAACTCGACCGTGCCGGCATTGGTAAACACCGCGCCCTTGCCGGCATTAAACAACGGGGAGTCTTCCAAAAGGATGATCACCTGCTCCACCGCGTCCAGGCTGCTGCCGCCGTTTTTCAGGATTTCATGCCCCAGGGTTAGCGCTTCGGTGAGCTTGCTGCGGTAGGCCTCTTCCTGCTCCGCGGTCATATTCTCCTTGCGCATGGTTCCCGCCCCGCCGTGTATGGCAATGGCGATGGGCGGCTCCGGCGTTTTTTCCTCCTGGCCGGCGCATTCGATCAAAAAAAAGCTCAGCACCACGAGCAGCAGCGCAATCCCACGATAACGTTGCAATGATTTATGATTCTTTTTCATATTGGCGTTCCTCGATGTTTAAGGTTCGTATTCCGTATTGCGTAATCCGTAATGCGTAATAAAAACGGAATACGCATCCCGATTTACGCATTACGTTTTACAAATTACGTTTTACGTTTCACGCTCCTGGCGCTAAATTTACCATACTTAACGCTTTTATCAAAGAGGTGGCCATGAATCGCGAAGAAATGTTGAAGGAGTTGAAAGAATCTACGGAAATCTGGGATTTCATCATCATCGGCGGGGGAGCGACCGGGTTAGGCGTGGCGGTGGACGCCGCCTCCCGGGGCTACCGCACCCTGCTGTTGGAGCAGGGAGATTTTGCCCAGGGCACTTCCGGGCGCAGCACCAAGCTGATTCACGGCGGGGTGCGCTACTTGCAGCAGGGCAACCTCTCCCTGGTGTTAGAAGCGCTTCGGGAGCGCGGGCTGCTGCGGCAGAACGCCCCGCACCTGTTTCGCAATATGCCCTTCATCGTTCCCAATTACGCCTGGTGGGAGGGGCCGTTTTACGGCATCGGCCTGCGGCTCTACGATTTGCTGGCCGGGAAGTTAGGTCTGGGACCTTCTCGGAACCTCTCCCGGGAGGAGGTTCTGGCGCACATTCCCACCCTGGAGCCGGAGGGGCTGCGCGGAGGGGTAATTTACTTCGACGGCCAATTCGACGACGCCCGCTTAGCCGTCAATCTCGCCCAGACTGCCGCGGATTTGGGCGCATTTCCCCTGAATTACATGCGGGTCATCTCCCTGCGCAAATCCAACCGCATTGTGTGCGGGGTGATTGCCCGGGAACGCCTTCCCGCGGGGCAAGAGCGGGAAACCGGCGAGCATTACGAGTTGAACGCCCGGGCGGTGATCAATGCCACCGGCGCATTTGCCGACGAAATTTGCCGGATGGATAATCCCAACGCCCCGGAAATGATTGCGCCCAGCCAGGGGGTGCACATCGTGCTGGATAAATCCTTTTTGCCGGGCGACAGCGCCATTATGGTGCCGCACACCGACGACGGCCGGGTGCTGTTCGCCATTCCCTGGCACGAGCGGGTGCTGATCGGCACCACCGATACTCCCGTGAAATCCCCGGCGCTGGAGCCGCGCCCCCTTCCCGAAGAGGTCCAATTTCTGCTCACCCACGCCGCTCGCTACCTCACCAAAGATCCCGCTCCCGCGGACGTGCTGAGCGTGTTCGCCGGCGTCCGCCCCCTGGTGAAATCCCTGGAAAGCGCCGACACCGCTTCCCTCTCCCGCGACCATCTGCTCACGATCTCTCCCTCCGGGCTGATAACCATAACCGGGGGAAAGTGGACCACCTACCGAAAAATGGCGGAAGACACCGTCAACGAAGCGGCGATCCTGGCAGGGCTGGATGAAAGGCCCTGCAAAACCGAAAACCTGCGCCTGCACGGCTGGCTGAAGAACGCCGAGGTGATGAAGCCCTGGCAGGTTTTCGGCTCCGACGCCCCGGCCATTCGCAAGCTTTGCCGGAAAAAAAACCCCTATGGAGAGCTGCTCCACCCGGAGCTGCCCTATCGCGTGGTGGAAATCATCTGGGCGGTGCGGATGGAAATGGCCCGCACCTTAGAAGACGTGCTCTCCCGGCGCACCCGGGCGCTGATTTTGAACGCCCGGGCGAGCATGGAGGTCGCCCCCAAAGTGGCCCATATCATGGCCCGGGAACTGGAGCAGGGCAGGAAGTGGGAAAAAATGCAGGTGGAGCA
>WYBG01000353.1 GCA_011526015.1 Deltaproteobacteria bacterium
ATATATTGCAGGGGAATTTTGCGAGTGGAAACGGCGGTGGGGCCGGGCTTGCCGTTTTCATCCTCGCTAAGCTCCAGCCACAAATACCCGCTGCCGCCAAAATTGTGCATGGCCAGGCCGATCTTTTCCAGGCGGATCGGTTCCTTTAGCACCACGCATTGGGCAAACTGGGTCTGGCTGGTCACGTATTCCGCGGTCTCCACCAAAAAGCTGCGCTGCAACTGGTAGGAATCCTGGGTCTGGCCGCTGCTGGCCTGGCGCGGAAAGGCAAAATCAACTCCCTCCGGAAAATCCAGGTTCCCGTACACAAAAGGTTCGCTATAAATTAGTTTGCTGTAATCGATTTCCGCTGCCGCCGGTTCTGTCGTTTTAGGTTCCGGTTCTTCCGCTTTGGGTTCCGGTTCCGGCCGAGGTTCCGGTTCAGGTTCCTGCTTCTTTTCTTCCTCTGCCGCGGCCAGGGGCGGAGCGGCGACGGAGGCCAGGGGCGGCCCCAGCACTATTTTATCGACCCCGGCCATACGTTTTCCGCTCAGGCTGACGTCGTCGCGAACGAAATTGGTTTCGATAACCTCTTCCAGTTTGGGATTCTGACGCGCACTGCCGGAGGTTTGCCGCCAGCGCACCAGTCCGTCGTTCACGCTCTCCTCGTTGTCCACCCCGATTTCGATGCGCACGTAACGATTGCTGACAAAAAATTCAGATTGCTGGGGATCGAAGGGCAGCCAACCGCTGCCGGGAAAATACACCTCGATCCAGGAGTGCCGCCCGCGGGCCATTTCAAATTGATACTGCCCGTCGTCCGCCTGCAAGGTATAGGGCCGGTCCAGGGTAATGCCGTTTACAATCCGCGCGGGAATGCCGGAGGCGCGCATCAGCGCCGCGGCCAGGTGGCTGTAATTCTGGCAATTGCCCTTTCCGTAAGCGAACGAATACATGGCGTCGTATTGCTCCGGGATCAGCACGTACTGCATGTGCTCCACCACCCAGTAGAGGATGTTCTGGCAGGCCTGGTAAGCGGTTTGGGCGGGGGCGGTCAGTTCCTTCGCCTTGTCTTGAATGGCGGGATGGTCGGACTGCACCTGGGCGGTCGGCTGAAGGAAAATATTGACATCCGGGGAGAGGTTGCGCATCGGGAAGGGGGTGCCGTCGTCCTGGAGAGTGCCTAATTGCACCCGGTTGGCGGCGCGGAAGGTAACTGCCGCTTTGATGGCCCCGGGGGGATTGGTCCAGGTATAGGTGCGAATCTGGTTGCCGCGAGCGTCGGTTTCGCTTTTCTGGTCGCCGGGTGGGGGCAGCAATTCGAAATTCAGATCCGATATTTGCTGGGAATAGGTTTGCGACTGAAAACTGGCCGGCACCACGAAACTGACGTACAATTCTCTTAGCCCCGGAAACGGTTCGATATCCTGTTCCAGGCGGTACTGGATTTCCGAGTGCTGGGAACCGGTTACTTCGATTTTTTGGGCGACTGCGATGGTCAGTACTGATAAAATCAGCGCGAAGCACAACACCGTTAAGCGATGCATGGGATTCTCCTTGGGGCTAAGGTTCATGTCCTTGTTTTGGTTCGATATAGGGCGGGAAATTAACAGAAAAGGAGCGAGGTTTCAAAATGAATAAAAAAATGGTTTGGCGGAGCTTAACCATTAACAACCGCGACGAGTGTAACCAAAATACTATTCAATAAAACGCACACTAAAGTGTGGCGATCTTGATTCGATATTTTTCTAAGATTGCCACGCTTCAGCGTATTTTTTTGATCACTCCAATTTAGTGCAATTTGTGCTGCGCCCATACGGGTAGTTCTAAACACAGGCCATTCAAATAAAAAAGCCGCCCCGGATAAGGCGGCTTTGGGGGGTTCGTTGCACATAATGAATTTTTCATTTCGCCAGATCGCTTAAACGGCTGATCAAGTCGCTGCTGGTCAAGACGCCGGAGGAGACGTTCAAATTGACCAGAAAGATATTGTAATTCCCGTTGCGGTTGGAATGAAAGGCGATGGCTTTTCCATCGGGAGAGAAGACCGGGTTGGCGTCCACCGCCGGATCGAAGGTCAATCGTTGCTGTTGCGAGCCGTCGCTGCGGGCCAGATAGATCTCAAAATTGCCGTCGCGGTCGGATACGAAAGTCAGGTATTGCCCGTCTGCCGAGGCAAAGGGATTGACGTCGTTGCCGTTAGGGTTGTCGATAATGGTCATCACCTGCTTGCCGTCGGTGCGCATTTCGAAGATGTCGTACTGCCCGTTGCGGTCGGAATGAAAGAGAATCCGCTTGTCATCCGCGCTGAAACAGGCTCCCCCTTCGTTGGCCGGGGAGTTGGTCAATTGGCGTTGAAAAGCCCCGCCGCTCTCCATAATGAAAATATCGCTCTGTTTAGCGTCATAGGAGACTTTGCGCAGGTCGTTGCGGTCGGAGACGAAAACGATATAAGCGCCGTCATGGCTGTAGCGGGGCAGCCAGTCGTCGGCCACGGTCTGGGTGAGGGTAGAAACGAAACCGTCGGCCAGGCTGCGGGAAACGATTTCCCGCACTTTGTAAGCATCGTCGATGGGGCGGCGGTCGTCGGCGTTGGTGGTATAAACGATTTTCGCTTCCGCGGGAGAATACACCGGGGATTCTTCATCTGCGGGGGTGGAGACCAGGGTTTTTTCGCTGCGGGCGGAGAGATCGTATTCCACGATATCCCAGTTGCCGCCTAATTTTTTCTGGTAAAGCAGTTTCCGGCCATCCGGCGAAAAGCTGGGGAAGGCTTCGTCCTCGGAAGAGAAGGTAACCTGCTGCATTCCGTAACCGCTGGCCACGTAATCGGCAATGCGGGATTGATAGCGGGCGGCGCTGGCGCCCTGCATCACTGATAAAAACGCCTGGTAGGCTTCTTTGCTGTTTCCCTGGGCGTACTGCAACTCCCCGTATTCGAAGAGCACGTCGGCGTCGTTGGGATCCAACCGGAGAATGTCTTCCATTACCCGGACGGCCTGGGGGCGCATTTCCACGTTCAAATACTCCCGGTAGAGCTGTTTTTTTAGCTCCACGTTGTTGGGATTTTTTGCCGCCTGGGTGTTCAGGTATTGAATCCGTTCCTGGGCGGGAAGCTGGCTGTAGTCATCCGCAGACATCTTTTTGGAGCTTCCGCAACTCATCAGCCCATAGACGGAAAGGAGTATGAAACCAATTTTCAGAGTGCTACTCATATTCGATCCTCTGTTTACAAGGTCTTCGGGTGTTCGAGTGCTTGAGTGTTCGTGTGCTCAGGTGTTATTGTGCGATAGATGAAGGGTGTGAAATCTTGAAAAGTTTTCAAACCACCTGAACACATACGCACTGGAACACTAATTTAAACTGTTCAATTTATCGATCAACTGCTGCGCCTGGCGCTTCAGGTCATATTCAATGCCGGGACGATTGACGATTTCCTGGTACATGCGAATGGCGTCGCTCTTGCGGCCCAGGCGCTCGTAGCATTGGCCGGCATAATAGAAGGCGCTGGCTTCCCACTGTAATTTGGTTTTTTGTGAGAGCAGGGGAATCTTGACAAATTCGTTGATCGCATTTTCATACTGCCCGGAATTGAAATACGCTTCCCCGATGTAGAACTGGATTTCCGGCTCCTGCTCGCTGCTCACTTCAAATTTCAGAGACTGCAAGTAATCGATTGCATCGGTATAGCGGTTCAGGCGGCTGAAAGCGATTCCCATGGAAATCTTTTTGTCCATCACGTCGCTCGCATTCGGGTAAGCGGCCAGGTACTCCCGGGAAGCGGTCAGCACCCCGTCCCACAATCCCAGGCCCTTGTAGGTGCTGATAAGCATGGTTAAGGCGGTCTTTTTCGTTTCCGGCTGAGAAGCCGCCTCCACCGCTTTGCGCACCGCCTCTAATCCGGCGTCGCTGCGCTCGGCCCGGAAGTGCACCTGGGCAATTACCAGATAGACCTCCGCCAGTAACGGGCTGCCGGAAAATTCTTTGACAAATTCCTCGAACTCCTTCAGCGCCTCTTTTTCCCGGTTCAGGGTTGCGTAAGAGCGAACGATCAGGTACTGCGCGTCATCGGCGTACTCACTGGTTTTGTACTTGCTCAGAACCGTTTTGCAGTAGTTGATCGTTTTATCAAAGAGCTTTTCGTTGTAGGCCACTTTCGCGTTCTCGTATTCCAGCGCGGCCAGGGAATTTTTCAACTGCGGATGCTTTTCGTAAGTCTTTTTGAATGCGCTGAACTGGGATTCATAGGCGCTTTTTTTCCCCTGGTTGATCAGGCAGCGCAGTTTCTGAGTATCCAGGTACATCTTTTGATCCGCGTCCGTCGCCAGGGAGCTTACCAGCTCATATTTTTGGTACGCTTCGGCAAATTTCCCCTGGCTAAATAAAATATCGGCTGCATTTTGATTTGCTTGATAGAAAAATACACTATCCCCGTCCTGTTTCACCAGGGCGTACTGCACCAGGGCGGCGTCCGGCTCGCCGTCTTCCTGGGCCATTTTGCCCAGCAGCAGCATAGATTCGTTTTGAAAAGCCTCGTCGCGGGTGGAATTGAGATAGGCCAGCAGCCGTTGGCGCGCGGGGCGGTACTCTTTCTTCTGGTAGCAGGCTTTACCGGCGTAGAAATAAAACGGGGCCGGGGGCGTTGCCAGGTACTGGCGAATTACCGGGTCTCCCGGGGCTTTGTAACCGTTGATTTTCGGTTCCACGTAGGCCAGCGCTTTGGCATACTCCCCGCTGCGAATGTGATAATCGGTGATTTGCGCCTGCGCCGGTTCCGCTTCATCGGAATAATTGAACAATTCTACCAGGCGTTCTAAAAATTTGGCTGCGGTGGGGAAATCTCCCGCCCCGGCCTGGTAGTCGGCTAATTTTTGATACGCCCGGGCCTGGTAGGGATGCCGGGTGTATTCTAAGAGGAAATCCTTCAGGGCTTGGATCGCCTCGCTCTCATTTCCCCGGGCAGCGAGAAGTTCCGCTTTCTTCCAAAACGCTTTTCCGGCGGCGAAATAATCTTTTCGGGTGGTAATCACCCGGTCGAGGTAAATGAGCGCCTGATCGGAATTGCCGGAGGCCGCCAAAACCTCCGCCAGTTGAAGCTGCACCTGTGGGAGCAGGGCGGAGCGGGGATAGAACTCCTCGAAGCGCTGCCAGAACGCCAGCAGCTTATCCGGCGGGGTGGTTTCCGCGGGGGCGGTGAGGATCAAAAAGCGGTAAGTGAGGGTGTCCGGGTTCGGGGCATAGCGAATCGCGCCCATGGCCTGCTTGAGGGTTTCCTCCGCTTTGAGGGAATAATTTTCATCCGGCAGCCGCAAAAAGCGCCGGTACTCCGCCAATTTCAAATAACTCTCGCCTAAGTAGTACAGCCCCTCCCCAATCGCCGCGGAATCGCCGCCCGATTCGCTGACGTAATGTTCGAAAACTTTCGCCGCCTCTTCATAATCTTTCAAATCGCTGAGGTAGAGTTTGCCAAGCTCGAACAGCAGGGATCCGCGCTCTACCCCGGTGAGCATCTTTCCCATCAATTTGGCCAGCTCGGTGACGCCGGTTTGCTGACCGGCCTGGAAATATTTCGCGATAAAGTCGATATAGGCATTGCTGGAATCCCAGGCCGCGGAACAGACATATTCATCGGCGACTTGCTGGAAAAACGGCAAGCTGCGATCATACTGGCCTTCCCGGAAAAACGCCCTGCCGGCCTGGTAGAGCAAATCATCGCGATAGGCAGAGTTGGGATAAGAGCCCCGGAAACGCTGAAGTTCGTCCACCGCGGCCAGCAGGGTTTTTTGCCGCAGCGCCAGCTCTACCAGGCGTTTGTGAAGCTGCTCCAGGCCCGGATCATTGGGGCTGAGAGCGGCAAACTGGTTGAGATAATTCCGCGCCTGCTGAAAATTGCCCAGGGTGAATTGCAAATCGGCGAGGTTGTACAGCGCCGCGCTTTGGAATTCCCCGCCCCGCCCGGTTTCCTCGATGGTCTTCAGCACGGTTTTGAAGCCGTTTTCCGCCGCGTTGAGTTGGTTTTCTTCCAGGTCGCAGCAGGCGGTGTAGAATTGAGCTTTGAGGTACAGGTCACCCGGTGCGCTTGAGGGTATTTCCTGAAGCGCTTTGCGGGCGTTGAAATAATCCCCTTTCAGGAAAAAGGTTTGCGCTTGCAGCAATTTCAGGTGATGCTTCGGCTCCGCGGCAGTATA
>WYBG01000354.1 GCA_011526015.1 Deltaproteobacteria bacterium
CTCCTGGGTCATTCCCGAATGTTTCTATCGGGAATCTATAAGTTTTAGGCCTGTGGATGCCCGATAAAGACATTCGGGCATGACAAAGGGGTGCAAGAACTTAGTGTTTGTCGCACTAGCACTACCGAACCGGTAATGCAATCGGATGAACAGTATCTTTTCACGCTTTGCTCTTGGTCTCATCTTCCTTGTGGGTCTTGCAGGCCGTTCTCTTCCGGCGCAGGATGATTATATCGTCACTGCCGTTAAATTTACCGGCAACCGGCACTTTTCTTCCGGCGAGCTCTCCCGGCAAATCACCACCTACAGCACCAGCGGTTTCCAGCGCTCCATCCTGAGGAAAGAAGCGTTCCGCTTTAGCGAAGAAATTTTGCAAAGCGATCTGCAACGCTTGCTGCGATTCTATCAATCCGAAGGATTCTTGAACGCCCGCCTTGCCGAACCGCAGCTGAAAATCGACCAACCGGCTGAAAAAATCGAAATTACCTTCCGGATATCCGAAGGGGAGCCGCAGCGGGTCGATAGCGTTGAGATTCAGGTTAGCGCCGATTCCGCAAGCTCCGCCAATCTTCCCCGGGAGACTCTTGAAAAAATGCACGCTGCCCTGACCCTGGCAAACGGCGCGCGTTTCCGCGATGACGACCTGCGCTCAGACCAGCTCGCCATGATCGACCTGCTCAACAATTCCGGGTACCCTTATGCGAAAGCCGATTACGAACTGGTTCTGAGACGCCCTGAAAATGCGGTTCAAATATCCTGGTTTATTCAAAGCGGCCCTCGCTGCGTTTTCGGAAACGTGACAGTGCAAGGGAATAACTACATTTCCAGCAAATTCATCCACGATCAGCTACGATTTAAGCCCGGCCAGGCCTATAATGCCCGGGCGTTGCAAAAATCCCAGGAGCACATTTATTCCCAGGGATTTTTTCAGTTTGTTACCCTTAAAGCCGGCCTGGCAGAAACCCGGAGTGATTCCATTCCCATAGAAATCCAGTTAAAAGAAGCGCCCCGTTTTACCACCCGTTTTGGAGTGGGATACGGCGATGAAGAGAAATTCCGCGGGTTTATCACTCTGCGCTGGCTGGGGTACTGGCTGGGCGCGCGCCGCATCACCCTGTTTGCCAAATACTCCGCCCTGGAGCCGGTCAATCTGAATCTTTCTACCTATAGGCCCACGATTTTGACCCCCAATACCAGTATGATGTTATCCCTGTTCGTGTTGCGGCAAAACGAACCGGGCTACGACGTGCAACGGATCGGCGGGAGCGTTACCCTGGAACAGCGTTTCAGCAACGATTTCAGCGGCCATATTTCCTATATCCTGGAAAAAGTCAATAACGACACCACCGATATTTCCCTCACTACCCGTACAAGAGAAGACAGCATCGACAACTTATATAATAAATCTTACCCGGTTATCGGGATCGAGTTTAATAACTCCCGGCCGCTCTTCTCCCCCCGCCAGGGTTCCTATGCTGCTTTGAGCGTTTCGTTGCCGGGCTTTGATATTATCCCGAGCACATACCAATTTACCAAAATTGGGATTGATCTTCGGCGCTACGGGAAATTCGTTATCGGATCGATCCTGGCGACCCGTTTGAAATCAGGGTTTATTTTCCCCCGGAATACCGAGGACTTTATTCCGGTAGAAGAACGCTTCTACGCCGGGGGCAGCAACTCGGTGCGGGGCTGGGCGCGCTCGGAGTTGGGGCCTATCGGCCAGGACGGCAAGCCCTTAGGCGGCAACAGCCTGCTGGAAGGAAGCGCGGAAGTGCGCTTTCCGATCTGGAAAATCTTAGGCGGGGCGGTATTCCTGGATTTCGGGAACGTGTGGGAAAAACCCTTTTTTTATCGTTTAGACGAGATACGCTATTCCAGCGGGCTGGGACTGCGAATGGAAACCCCGGTCGGCCCGATCCGGCTGGACGTTGCCTGGCCGATCGATACGGGAAAAAAACCGCTGCAATTTCATATCAGCGTGGGGCAGGCGTTTTGATAATGCGCAAATGGCTTAAGTACACTCTCTTCCTTGCCGGGGGATTGCTGGCGACGGTTATCCTGCTGGCGGCGTTTACCCGCACCCCGTTTTTCAAAAGCTGGCTGCGGGATATGGCGGTCTCCCGGGCTAACCAGGCCCTGGCGGGGGAAGTGCGCATCGACCGTATCCGCGGTAATCTCTTCAATCATTTGGAAATTTCCGGCATCCTCCTGACGAATAAAGAGGATACGGTGCTCTACCTCCCCAGGCTTGCGGCGCGCTTCCGGCCCGCTTCCCTGCTGCGCAAAGAAATTTTGATCGATTCCCTGGCGCTGGATTCTCTATTCCTCAAATTGCTGCAGTACCCGGACAGTTCCTGGAACCTTGCGAAACTGCTTCCCCCGGATACCGGCGCTGCCGCGGACACCGCCCGGGCACCCGCGCCGTTCGATTGGAAAATTACCGTGAACGATTTCCGGCTTAAAAATGCCCGCCTGCGCATTATCCCGCTCGACAGCGCCGGAATTATTCCTTCCCGGGTAGAAGATGTCAACGCCGATCTCGAATTCGATTATAGCGCTAAAGAACAGAATTTGCACCTCCGGGAATTCCGGTTCCACACCCGGAACCCCGATTTTCACCTGGCCGAACTATCCTTCCGGGCCGGGAGAACCGCGCAGGAAATCACCTTCAAAAACCTGGCGCTGCGTACCGGCAGCAACCGTCTGGACGCCTCCGGCCAGGTCGATCCCGCCGGCGAGCGGTTTTCCGGCATCAACCTGAAAACCGCCCCGCTGCAAGTTTCCGAATTTCAATTTCTGCTCCCGGAAATCCGCCTCGCCGCCGCGCCCAGCCTCTCCCTGGAAGCGGCATACCGCGCCGATTCTCTCCATATCGACCTGGCCCTCCGCGACCGCGAACAAACGGCGCTGCTACAGGGTTTTATCGCCGGAATTGAGAGCGAGCCGCGCTATCGCCTGAACTGCGAACTCCGCGGGATCGACCTGGCTGAGTGGGTGAAAGAACCGGCCTTGAATTACGTTCTGAACGGCTCTATCCGATTGAACGGAGAAGGCATTCGCCCGGAAACCGCGCGGGCGGACGTTCAGGCGGAGCTGCAAAACTGCCGGTTCGAGAGCTGGCCGGTGGAGCAGTTTCGCCTGAATGCCGAATATTCCGCCGGAAATGTTCGGGGGAAAGCCTCGATTCACAGCGAGGCCGGCAGCGCAGATTTGGATGCCGGGGTCGATGATATCCGCGGGAAACAGCGATTCCGCATCGATGCCCGGGCCGACCACCTGGACCTGGCAAAACTGCTCCATGAGGACAGCCTTAAAACCGATCTTCACCTTGCCCTGGCCGGGGAAGGAGCGGGGTTCGATCCGCAAACCCTGGACGGTTTCCTCCGCCTGACGGTAGATTCTTCTTATGTGATCGGCCAACCCCTGCAACGGGCTTTCGCGTCGCTGCGCATTCAGGGGGGGAATTACCATATCGACACCCTGGAAGCGCAGTTGCCGGCGGCGGCCCTGCGGATCTCCGGTTACCTGAACCTCCCCGATTCGCTGGTCAACCTGGAGTATTACCTGGAGCCGGGAGATTTATCCGGCCTGCGCCGGTTTATTCCCGCGGATACCCTAAGATTGCAGGGATTTCTGCAAGGGCGGGTGCGGGGGCGGCCGGATTCTTTGGCGACCGAGTCAACCTTTCAGCTCCAACAGCTGGCATATAACGAGATCGGCATCGACTCCCTGTCCGGGAGCCTGGTCGCCCTGCTGGAGAAGGAGAACCTGCGCGGGGAACTGGCTCTCCGGGCCGGAAAAGCGGGAATGCCGGGGCTTCGAGCCAATAAGATCGATCTTCGCGCGGATTTCGCAAACGACTCGCTGAACATTTTCACGGGCATTTTCCAGCACGACAGCCTGGGCGCGCAAATTACCGCCCGGGTGGCGCGGGACAGCTTTCGCACCCGGGTTTACCTCCCCCGGCTCGACCTGAATTTGAACAACTGGCATTGGAACGGGGGTAATGATTCCACCTGGGTTGACATCGATTCGACGGGAATCGAAATCCACCGCTTTCTGCTGGCGCACCGGGAGCAGCACCTTCGGGCAGAGGGGCGGATTAGCTTCGTGGGCCCGGAGACGTTTGGAATTAACATTCACGACCTGGAATACGCCCGTTTCCTGCCCCTGGCGGGGATGAACTGGCCGCTGGGGGGCCGGCTCAATTTTGAGCTGAACATCAGCGGAGATGCCGCGGCGCCGGTCATCAACGGGAAATTAGGTATTGCAAACGGCTCCCTGTTCGATCTGCCCTACGAAAAATTTCACGGGGAATTTGCTTACCGGGGAGATCGCCTTTCCTGGGAATCGGGATTGCTCCTTTCTCCCGGGCGAGAGCTTCTCTTTACCGGCCGATTGCCGGTGAGCCTCTCATTCGCCGGGGAAAGCGAGGGCCTGGATTGGAATAAACCCATGTTCATAGAGTTGAAGACCGATAAATTCGACCTCGCCGGCCTGCGCTTTTATGAGGATAACCGCCCGGAGAACCAACTCAGCGGTTTCCTGGCCTGCGATCTGGAGCTGGAAAATACCCTCACTGATCCGGCGGCCGGCGGTTTTGTGGAATTCCATGATCTATCGCTGAACCTGCCTCGCTGGGGCATCCAGTATCCCGAAGCGCAGCTCAAACTGGTGGTTGGCCCGGAGAACCTCTCCATCTCCACTTTCCAGGTAAAGGGGAAGAGCGGTTCCCTGTCCCTTTCCGGGGGCGTGGAATTCGATAGCAGCATCGTCAAAGGCAATTTGAAGCAGGTGGATATAAAACTGGCCGCGAAGAATTTCCTGGCCGCCCAAAGCCGGGATTATGAAATTATGCTGAACGGCGATGCGGAATTGAGCGGGGATTTGGATAGGCTTCGCTACCGGGGAGAGATCTCCATTCCCCGGGCGCGCTTTTACCTGCCCGCGTTTATGAAAAATTACGGCGCCGGAACCGGCGTTGAAAGACTGCCTTTGCTGGTGGAGGCCGCCCGGGCAGCCGATTCCACGCTCAACGCGAGCGCCCAACCCGATTTAACCCGGCGGCGCGAACCCAAACCGAATGCCCAAACTACCCGGCCGGCATACTACCAAAACCTGCGGGGCACCCTGCACCTCTCCATTCCCCGGGATACCTGGCTGGAAACCAAAGAGTTAAAGGTGGAAATTTCCGGCGAGCTGGATGTTGTCAAAGAGGGCGAGTATTTCGAAATCTTCGGGCCGGTGCAGACGGTGCGGGGATGGTACGACCTGTTAGGAAAACGGTTCGAAATCCGGGAAGGGGTGGTGACCTTTACCGGGGGGAAGGAGTTCAATCCCGAGGTTGCCGTCCGGGCCCGGCATATTTTCCGGGACGCCGATCGCGAGAAACGCACCCTGGAACTTCAGATTAGCGATAAAGCCTTCTCTCCCAGGTTGCAATTCACCCTGGATGACCAACAAATAGAAGAAGCCGACGCGCTTTCTTACCTGTTCTTCGGGCGGGGGGTGAATGCGCTATCCTCGGGCCAAAAATCGGAAATGGCGGGGCAAGAAAAATACCTGGACGCCTCGGCGATGGCGACCGGAATGGCGGTCACTCTATTGGCCGGCCAGTTAACCCAGGGCCTGGAAAATTCCCTGCAAGTGGATTACCTGGAGATAAAGGGGGAAGATAACTGGCAGTCAGGCCGGTTTGTGGTGGGAAAGTACCTCACTTCGGAGATATTTGTGAGCTATGAAAAGGGTTTCGGGCGGGCGTATTCCGACCAATCCGGGCCGGATTTGGTAACCCTGGAATACAATATCACCAAATTCCTGTTTCTTCAATTATCCCACGCGCAACAGAACAGCGGGTTTGAAGTGATTTTTAAGTTTGAGAAATAAACCTTTTGTTGGCGTTTCCGGCAAATTGGTAAAGGATAAATTTATACTTCAGGTGGGCATAACGCGGAACTAACCCAGCCAAATGCATTGGCTACAGAAATACTATTGATTTGAATCTGCAAAAAGCCTCGAAAAACAAGCCTCACTATATTGATGGAAACAAGCTAACCTTTGGGCTACTGCCATTATAATAAAACGTGGTGATCTAAGGAAGCCCCCCTGGGAGCGACCGCTATTTCATTGCGCCGTTTTTTTGGTCTATAAAATCAAGAATATCGTTTGCCGCCCGGTTGGCCGGCTGAACTTGTTTCATTCGTTCGGCATAAAAACGGGCTTTGCCCAGTTGGTTGGTTTTGATGCAGTAATCGGTTATGGCATAAAGATAATCAAAATTCTCCGGTTCGATCTGTAATGCCATCAGTAAGTTTTTTTCGGCCGCCGGGTAGTTTTGCAGATATTGGTATATCAGGCCCAAATTATAAAAAATTCGCGCTCTGCCGGGCATTCTTTTCCCGGCCTCCGTTAACATCTGCGCGGAGGCTTCAAATTGCTGCTTTTCCGCCAATAATAGCCCCAGGGAATAATAGGCTTCATCAAATTCAGGGTGATCGCGGATGATTTCCCGGAACAGCCGCTCGGCCTGCTCATTTTTCTCGAAACGATTATACAACATGGCCAGGTTCACCTTGGGGGGAATAAAAAGATTGTCAATCTTAATGGCGATTAGATAATGATGTTCCGCTTCCCGAAAATCTCCCAAACTGGCATACAAATTTCCTAAATTGTGGCGACTGGCCGGAAAATCGGCGCCGTATTCCATTGCCAGGTGATATTCTTCCAGCGCCGCCCGGAAACGCGGCTTTTGCGGTTCGGTGAGCCGCTCTTCGGGCACCCCGGCCAATTGCGAAGCGGCGAGGATTCGCACCGTTTTTACGGGATCGCTCAACAGGGGAATCAGCAGATTCAGGTATTCGGCCCGGTCCGCGGGGTTGAAATAAGAAACCGCCGTGCTGCGCAAAACCGGGGATGGGTCTTGCAGCGCTTTTTGAAGCACGATTGCAACGGTATCCCCGGCAAAGTTGCTTAACAGGGATAAGGCGCTGGCCCGCACCAGCGGCGCATACAATGGTTCATTGATGATCCCGATTAAATCCTTCTCCGCGCCCGGATCGCCCCTGCCGGCTTTGGCAAACGCCTGCCCGAAATGCCCGGGACGGCTGATTCCATACCATTTGTTCACCTGATCGACCGCCCACCGAACCGGTTTGTCGGTGTGGCATTGGTTGCAGGCATTGGGAACCCCGAGTTCCAGGCTCAAATCCGGGCGCGGCGCCCGCATACTGTGGTCGCGGCGGAAATCTACCCCCATGTAATAACGGCCCGGCATGTGGCAGTTCACGCACAGGGCGCCTTCCCCCACCGCAACCGTCTTCTTCCCTTCCTCCAATATCAACGGTTTTGCCTGCTCCTGGGGATATTTATGAAAATGATGGGAAAATGCGTCATAAATATCCGCACGGTGGCATTGAGCGCAGAGGCGATTGCCGGTTTCGATCAATTTCCCGCTGTGCACGTTATGGCAGTCGCTGCAGCGCACCTCTTTTTCATACATTTTACTCTGCAAGAAAGAGCCGTATTCATAGTCTTCTTCCAATATCTGTCCGTCCGCAAAATACATCGGCTCGGTTATCAATTGCGGTATGGCGATATCCAGCAGTTCCTCATAGTGATGGGGATTATCCGTTAGTTGAGAGCGGCGCGAGTGGCAGGGAGCGCACAGCTCAACCTGTCTTTTCGCGTCGATTTCGCTGGTTTTTACCAGCAGATCATAGTTGGTATCGGAGGTGCGCGCCATCTCCGGTACCTGCGCCCAGGCAACGTGCAGGGAGCCGGGGCCGTGGCAGGCTTCGCAACTCACGTCTATTTCCGACCAGGTGGTATTATAGGTTCCGGTTTCGAGATTATAGTTTTTTTGCACGTTCGTCGAATGGCATTCGGCGCACATGCCGTTCCAGTTCTGCCCGCCGTTGCTCCAGTAGAGCCAATCGGAAGGTGCTATATCCTGGTCGGGATAAACCATTGCGGCCAGGTGAAACCATTGTTTGCGTTCCGTATCCCAGGCAATCGGCAGGCATTGAAGGCGGCCTCCCTCAAAAGGGATCAAATATTGCTGAAGCGGGGTTACCCCAAAGACATATGTAATTTCGAAATCAGCGATTTTGCCGCCCGGCCCCGGCGTTCTCACAAAGAACTTTTCTCCCTGGCGATAAAAACGGCTGGTGTCGCCATTGAAGATGAATTCTGCATTTTCAAAATTTCCCAGCACGGTTTCAGCGCTGGCGGTATCCATGGCCAGATCATGGTGGGAGCCCCGCCACAAATCATATTCCTTTTTATGGCAGTCGATGCAGTTTTCCCGGCCCACAAATTGCGCCTGCATTGCTTCCCGGGAGTAACTTTCCCCATCTATCAAATAAAATTTTACCAGGTAGAGTGGAATGGACAGAACGATAAAAAAAGTGGCTACCAGCCCGCTGATTTTCCAGTTTTTATGCATATACCGCCTGGGATTTTATGAATCGCTGGCGTTTAACCGGTTTGCCGGTGTTGACCATCACCTCGCCGTTTTGAATAATAACCGGGAAGATATCCAATGCCCGGGGCGCCGGCGGACTGAGGACGTTTCCCACTTTATCAAACGATGAAGAATGGCAGGGACAGACGAATTTTTCGGAGGAAGCATCCCAACCGACGGAACAGCCCAGGTGGCTGCATTTTAAAGAAATCGCCAGAAAGCCGCCGTCTTCCAAACGGCAAATATACAGGCGGCCGGGCCGGAAGGGGGTCACTGAATCTGGCGCAAAGTCGCCAACCGCCCCCACACTCAGCAGTTTTGAGGGCTCACCGGCGGGAGTTTTTTTCTTGTTAGACCATAAGAAGGCCATTCCCGCGCCGGTAAATTCCAACCCGGCCAGTATTCCCAGGGCTGCCCAGGCTTTCTTCAGGAAATTCCTTCTGCTAAGGGGTTTTTCCCGGTTGTTTTGCTTTCGGGGTGATGTTGACATCGTTTATTTACCGGTTATCTTCGCTAAAGGTTTAAATTGTGTTCAAGTGTTCATGGGTTCGTTTGCGCTGATAACCTGAACACATGAACACCTGAGCACCCGACCACAAAGATGAAAAACACGACAATTAGCCCTTAACAAGAATATGTTTACCAGGGCCACGCCAGGCGCATGCCTTCCCCGCGGAAGCCCACGCTGGTGGCCGTAAGAATCAAAAAACCGGTGAGGATGAAAATGAAAACCGCCTGAACCGCTTCGTTCTTCGTGGCGGCAAATTTTTTCTTCGATAAATAATACAGGGCGGCGATGAAGATCAGAAGGAAGCTTAGCGGTATCACCCCTTTGATGATATACCCGGGGAAAATGGCAAGCGCCGCGCTCGGGCTTATGACATATTCATCCAGTAAAATGGCAAGCGGGGTAAGAATCAGAGCGATTGCGGCGCTGATTGATCCCATTTTCCGGCCTTTGCCGGAAATGAACCAGATTCCCGTTGGCTCGGCGTCATAGCGCAAGTAGGGGATTGCCAGCATTACCAGTATAGCGGTAAAAGGAATGACCAGGACCGCGAATACCGGATGGAAATGCAGCAGCAGTTCCTGAAATCCCTGGAAATACCAGGGCGCTTTGGCCGGGTTGGGGCTAAAATCGGGGTTGGCTTTTGCCTGAAGCGGGGCATTAAAAACCGCGGATACCGTGAGTACAACCGCCAGTAATACCAACGCCGTTGCCAGCTCTCTGACAACCAGGTTGGGGATTACCGCTACATAATTATTGGCTTCATTACCGGAGTTCTGCGGGACCATCACCCCGTGGGCTTTACGCACTCGCCAAAAATGAAGCAACATCAGCAGGAACAATAACAGCGGTAAAATGCTGGTGTGCAAATTGTAGAATATCAACAGGGTTGCCGCACCGACTTCCGTTCCGCCCAGAACCGCTTCCCGTAATTCTGTGCCGAATAAAGGAAGATACTCTAACATTCCGGTGCTCACGGTGATTGCCCAATAAGCCAGTTGATCCCAGGGCAATAAATATCCCGTGAAATTCGCGGCAACAACAATAAACAACAGGCTGCAGCCGATGATCCAGTTAAACTGCCGCGGCCCATGGAAGGCCCCGGTAAAAAAAACCCGCAATAAATGCAGAAAGGTGATTGCAAGAAGAAAAATGGCGCTCCAATGATGGATATTTCTGACGAACTGCCCGAACAAGACTTCATTTTGGAGCACTATGATAGAGTCATAGGCTTTGCCGGGGAAAGGCGCATAGACAAAACGCAGCAGGAGGCCGGTCAGGAATTGCACCACAATCAATAACGCCGCCATTCCCCCCAATCCCCAGGTATGGGTAAATTTCAGGACGGCTTGCGGAACCCGGCGCGGGTGCAGATGCAATACGAGCGATTTTAAGCCGAATTTCTGTTCCTGCGAATCGGCAGGTGAATCTTGTTTGCTCTTATCCAATAATTCGGCCATTTCTGTGCTCATTTTTTCCGGGAGATCAATTTAAAAAATTTACGGCAAAAAAACCAGCAACAGATTTAATGGAGCAAGCCCTTTTTCACTGGTCAATTTGCGTTTCCTGCTTTTACGAAAGTTGCTAACCGTTCTCAGCAGGATTTTACTATCCCACTCTTTTTGAGCGGGTTGTTTCGGCCCATAGAGTTTTTCTTTTAAACCGTTGATGGCGCCTGTCAATTCAGGATCAGCGGCTTTGTGAACCAGGGAGGCGGTGGTTGCTGCAGGAGCAAAGTCGCCGGTTTTATTCAGCCACAAAAGCAAATTATTCATGGCCTCCGGTGCATTATTCTTTTGACAGGCGCGGCGAAAGCGGTTGAAGTAGGCGGCTTCCGATTCCCGCCGGCGGTATTGAGCGGCGGCATACCGGGCGCGAAGGGCCGCCCCGTAGCGCCGGAGAAGCCAGTACAAAATTCCCAATACAAACGCGGCAGCCAATAAAAAATAAACCAAATTATTTTTGCCCTGCGCAGCCGCTTCCGTTTCCATAAGCGTAGAATCCTTTTCCATGGGGAATTCAGCGCTGAGCTCCGGATTGGGTATAGCGGTAAATTTAACGGCGGCAACTGTCGAACGCCGCAGCTTGTTCGCGGACAGATCCCACCAGCTTATTTCAATTGCCGGAAGTTCATAATCGCCTTCTTCCTGCATGATATAGGTAGCCGATTCCACCCTGCTGCCAATGTGAGGCTCACCTCGTTCACCGCCTTTGTCAGTAACGGTTGGTGAAGCCGGGTAAACCGCTAATCCGCTCGGAGCTTCCAGGGAAAGCGGCGGTATGACCATAGACAGCGCATCCCGCACCGTGACCGAAATTCTCCGCTCCAGCGCATCCCCAACCTTGAGGGTATCCTCCTCCGGTTTGATGGTTTGCCGGAGCGTTAACCGGCTGGTGCTGATAAAGTACGGCAAACTTTCCGCTTCCTTTGGCAGTTGGGCGCGGAAATGCGTTGCCCCCGCCTTCACAATTGTCGGAGCGGACGGTTGAGCGTTCTCCAGGGCATAGCGAACGCTGATAGCAAAAGACTCCACCTGGTACTCCCCGGGAATTTGCGGATAGATGGTATATTCCCTTTGAATACCGGCGTAACTTTGCCCGGCGATGCGCTCGTTTAAATTCGTTGAATTGCCCGGCGGCGTCACGATGGCGTTAGAAACGCTGATCTCCGGAAATTCCGGCGCCGAAGTGAACCAGGTTGGTACATAAACCTGAACGTTGAGAATAACCGGCTGCCCCACAATAACCACTTTTCCGGTTTGAATTTCCGCCCGCACAAAAGGTCCGTTCTGAGCCAAAACCGGCCCCGCCAACAGCAGAAACCAGAATTTCAGTACACGTCTGTTCATAGCCTTTACCCCGGTTTCACAAAGTCGAAGAGTCAAAGAGTCGAAAAGTCACAGAGTCGAAAAGTCACAGAGTCGAAAAGTCAAAAAGTCCAAGAGTCCCAAAGTTGCAGAGTCGAAAAGTCTAAGAGTCTATATCCGGAATTTCTTTAGACTCTTCGACATTTCGACATTTCGACTCTTTGACCCCTTCGACTCTTCGACATTTCGACTCTTCGCCCCTTTCGACTATTCGTTTTTTCGGCGATCCGTTTTCGCTGCCTGCAGGGCAAATTTAATCCTCATAAAATCCGCCGGAGAGGTTTGCAAGCGGCGCATCCACATTTCCGCCAGTTGTTCATCGGTGAGTTTTTCCATCTCTACCTCTCCTTTCTCCCCCTTTTTTCCTTTCTCATCAAACTGTATTTCATCCGCCTTTAAAGCCGGCGCTCCCGGCGGCGGGGGCTCCTCTTCTTTCCCAGGTTTTTTGAGCAAGGAGTCCACCAGGGCGCGGTTCTCCTTTGCCTCCTGCCATTCAGGCAGAGAATCCAGAACCGCGTCGTAGTTTTGCAGCGCTAATTCGTATTCGCCGAGCCGGGCATAACTGTTGGCAAGGTTGTATTGAGCGTTGGTGTTATTACTCCGCGCAAACCAGTCGATTGCGGAAGCATAATCCCCTGCGCGGTAATAAGCTACCCCTTTCCGGAAGGGATCCTCGAACCGTTCTGCCGCAACCCGGTAGTCGCCTCTTTCAAAGTAATACCGGCCCTGCTGATCCTTTGTCAACCACAAATCCATAAAACGAAAACCCCCTGAGATTCCCACCAGCAAAGGCGCGATCATAAGCAAGAAAGTCCAAAGTCGAAGAGTCGAAGAGTCGAAGGGGTCGAAGAGTCGAAGAGTCGAAGAGTCACAGAGTTTGGCCGGGGTTTCTTTTCGATTTTTTCTACTCAACCGCTTTCCCAATCTACAAATTTTCAATTTTTCCATCATTCGATTCCTCAACTCGTTACCCCCCGACTTTTGGACTTTTCGACTCTTCGACCCCTTCGACTCTTCGACCCCTTCGACTCTTCGACTTTTCGACTTTCCAGCATTTATAAATTAACCGTTCCATTGCACCGTCCACCCCTTCCTGAACCAGAAAAGCAACAGCAGCACGCTCGGCCATACCAGGTAATAACCGAAATCCTTCCAGCGCAGGTTTTCATCTTCGTTCAGAACATTTTGCAAGTGGCTTTGAATCTTACCCTGCAAACGCTCCACATCGCGGTTTTCGATTGTTGCACTGAATACCTCCACCCCGGCTTGTGATTCCAGCGCTTCTAATCCTTCGCGGTCCAGTTTGGCAATCACCCGCCGCCCGCTGCGATCGGTTAAGAATCGATTCTCCCCGGTTTTAATGGGGCTGCCCTGGCTGGTTCCGAATGCTAACACCATCACCTGGTCTTTGCTCTGTTGGCGGTGCCGGATAAAATCGTTCAGATATTTTTCCCCGATGCCGTCAGTTAAAAAGAGGATCGTCCCCGGAACATCATCGCGCTCGAGCATCTCCTCTGCCAATTTTAACGCTCCCGCCGGGTCTTTGCCCGGAACCGGCATAATATCGCTGCCCAGCGACTCGATATAAGTTTCCAAAACCGAGGGGTCATCGCTGAAAGGCAGCACCGAATGCGCTGTTCCCGCATACACGATCAGCGCGCTGCGGGCACCTTTGCGCAGTTCCAGCAAATCGTGTATTTTTTGTTTGGCGCGTTCCAGGCGAGTCGGCGGAACGTCGATGGCGTCCATGCTTTGCGATAGATCGAGGGAGAAAACCAGCGGTGCCAGGTCTTCGCTAAACGGCGACTGTTCCCGTTCCCAGGTGGGGCCCGAAAGCCCCAGCGTTCCTGAGATAATCAGCAATATGATCATATGAATGGGGCGGAAAAAGCTCCGCGCACCGCCTTTGATTTTCAGATGTTTGAGCAAATGCGGGGCAATGACATTCCGCCACTGGTATTCCGCGCTTCTGCGGTATTCCGTTAAAAAATACAGCGCCGGCGCGGCCAGTAGCAGCCAAAGCCATTGTGGTCTGATAAAATGGAATTCGGATAGTTGCTCAAACATGGCGCGCTTTCCTTTCTCGAAACAAGCTAAA
The DNA here is from genome assembly GCA_011526015.1 of Deltaproteobacteria bacterium. Lineage (GTDB taxonomy): Bacteria > Calditrichota > Calditrichia > RBG-13-44-9 > J075 > JABWBP01. The sequence goes on from WYBG01000354.1 coordinate 13,935, forward strand.
AACAGCCATAATGAAGTGATAAAGAAACAGCAATATCCCGGCAGCTCCTAGCGGCCAGAAATACAGCGGCCTCACCGGGCGGTAAGAGAGCGTTTCAAATTCCTGCGGCACGATTTCATCTAATTTTTGATAGGCGTCTAACAGCGCCTGGCGGTTGTCCGCTTTCAGGTAAGAACCGCCGGTGATGTTAGAAATTTCTTTCAGCGCCGCCTCATCAAATAAATCTTCGCCGCTGCTGCGGGGATCCCCGAAGCCGATGGTGTGAATGGTGACGCCCGCACTGGCGGCTAATTTTGCCGCCTGGTTCGGGGGGACCTTGCTGTTGGTGTCGTTTCCGTCGGTCAGCATGATCAGCGCTTTTTGCTCCGCTTTGCTTTCTTCAAACGTTTTAATCGACAGCCCGATGGCGTCCCCGATCATGGTTTGCGGCCCCGCCATCGCCACTTGCGCTTCCTTCAGCAATTGCTCCACCAGCTCATGGTCCATCGTAAAAGGCGCTTGCATATAAGGAGCGTTTCCGAAAAACAGTAAACCGATCCGGTCGCCTTTTCGCCGCGCGATGAAATCTCCCAGCACCTGCTTAACCGCCTCCAGGCGTTCGATAAGGTTGCCGTCCCCGTCGCGCATATCCCGAGTTTCCATCGAGCCCGAAAGATCTACTGCTAACAGCAAATCCCGCCCCGATTCGATCTTTTGAATCGGCGGTTCCACCATCACCGGGCGGGCTAAAGCGGCAACCATCAAAATCCAGGCAAGGGGAGCGATGATCCATTGTAAAATATTCCGCCGCAAGATCACCGCCCCTTTGGTGGGCTGGCGTCCCGTTAATGCCGCAACATATTCAAAGAAAGGTATCCGCACCGACACCTGCCTTTCCCGGTACGGCGGCAAAAACAGCCAGACCAGAATCGGCGCCGGAAGCAGCAGGAATAATAAAGGATATTGAAACTCGTAAGTCATTTTTCTAACCAGGATTTTTCAGTTCTGCAATCTGATTCTTTCAAAAAGACGCCTGCCAGCTTGCCGGCAGGTGACTCCGACTATCCAGCTAAAACGCTCTTATGTTTTTTTATCCAGACGCGAGCTAACTCGATCAACCCGCTTAATTCTTGCTGTGGCAAGTCCGTTACCTGGTAAGACAATTCCGGAAGAATTTTTCCAGGACCTTCGGTAAACCCCTTCCCGTTGTAACTGTTATCAAGCAGAACCAGCCACTCCTGCCCGCTTAAAGAAGCCACCTGCTCCCGTGCTGCAAAAGACAGCGCTGTGCGCTTGAATAACACCGGGATCATGGAAACCGCTTTCGTGCGCTGCGCCGGATCGCCTGCCAGTTCTTCAATCACTGCCAATTCACGCAGCGCCTCCCGGCGGTAAAAGTTAGCCCTGCGGCGGCGATGTATTTTTAGAGCAATAAAAACACCCGTCACAACGATCAAAAAAAACAGGGCATACCACCCCGCGGTTTGCGGCATCCAACTGACCGCTTCCGGCTGAACAATGTCATGTAATCGCTGCAACGCGATGGTATCCGGTACCGCCAATTGTGGGTTCATTGCTTGCTCCGAAATCACCGGGTTAAAAGTCGAAGAGTCGAAGAGTCACAGAGGCGAAGAGTCACAGAGTCGAAGAGTCTAAGAGTCTAAAAGTGTGGAAATCGCCACTATTCTTAAAATCCATAGCCTTTCCGCCCCCTTTGACTTTTCGACTCTTTGACTCTTCGACCCCTTCGACCTTTTTGACTTTTCGCCCCTTCGACCCCTTCGACCCCGTGACTCTTAGCCTTTCCGGCTCCCCAACAACGTAAGAATCTGATCCTCCGGCTCAGAGGCGGTCGTCAAAGGCAGCACCGGCACGGCCAATTCCTCCTGCCATTTCATAATCGTTCTGAGCCGTTCATCAGCTAAGTCAATCACCCGCTGCTGTAAAGACCCCTTGCCGGTTTCCAATTCAATCTGCAGTTCGCCGTTGCTTACAACCAATCGGGTATTTTCCGGGAAGTTTGTGGATAGCGGATCAAAGACCGGAAAAGCCAGCACATCGTTATGCTCTGCCAGCAGCGTCACCATGCGGGTTGTCTCATCGTCAAGGCCATAGAAGTCGCCGATAATGGCAATCAGGTAATCATGTTTCGTTATCTGCAAAACGCCCTCCAGGGCGATATTCAACTGCGCCGGATTTGCCGGCACCGTCGAGTTTGCTTGCAGGGCCCGGTTTTGCTCCACAAGAGCGCCCAGGATTTGCATCACCGTGCTTTTGCTGCGATGCGGGCGGATTTGCTGAATCCGGGAATCATTAAATATGACTGCGCCGACCCGGTCTCCCGCTTTGAAAACCCGCCAGGCGCCCAGGGCGGCTAATTTTGCGGCAACGACCGATTTCATATATTTCCGACTGCCGAAAAACATCGACAACCGTTGATCCGCGATCAGAAAAGCCGGCCGGTCGCGTTCTTCGGTATAAACCCGCACATACGGTTCGCCAATCCGCGCCGTAACCTTCCAGTCGATGGTACGGATATCATCACCGGGCAGGTAGCCGCGCAGCTCCTCAAAATTCAAACCCCGTCCCCGCATCCGGGAGGCGTGCCTTCCGGAAAGCAGGCTGTGAATCGGCTGGCGGGGCAAAAAACTAAAACCCTTCGCTTTATACTCCAGCGCGATCAGCTCTCCCAGGCTTACGTAAACCCCTTCATCAGAGGCATTGGGGGTCGAGGAGTTAAAAAGTCGAAGAGTCGAAGAGGTCGAAGAGTCGAGGGGTCGAAGAGTCGAAGGGGTCGAAGAGTCGGAAGGTCGAGGGGTCGAAGAGGTCGAAGAGTCAAAATGTCGAACAGTCGAAGGGGTCATATTCTTTCACCCCCTTCGCCATTTTCATCGCCACCAGACTCTTCGACATTTCGACATTTCGACTCTTCGACTCTTTGACTCTTCGACTCCTCAACTCTTTGACTTTCCGCCTCTTCGCCTTTCCGCCTTTTCTCCTCTTTCTCTTTTTGACTTTTCGACTTCTTAATCGGGTTCGTTCTAAGATGTTCAATGAAAGATGCGATTCCGGCAGAGATTTGTTTGGCCCGGATACGCCGCGCCTCCGCTGTTTCTGCGGACACGTAACCCAAGTCTTCCGCAGAATAATACATACTGCGAACCTCGCCGCAAGAGCCTTTAGCAATATCAAGATGGCTCGCGAATACCGCGTCTGTTCCTCTCTCAAACCCTTCCGCAATATTATTCATAATGGAAACTCCTGCTTTTTGAATCTGGCCTCGGAAACCGAAATCTCGTTCTCCGGGCGTACCGGGCCCAAAGTCAGAATATATTTCCTTCACCAAAATCCTCGCCTGCTGCCAGATCCATAATTCTTCAAATCGTTTTACTGATTTCATCCTTCCTCCTGTGTTTTTGAACCGGGATTCAAGGTAAAGAAGTCTAAAAGTCACAGAGTCGAAGAGTCGAAGAGTCGAAGAGTCACAGAGTCACAGAGTCACAGAGTCGAAAAGTCAAAAAGCCAAAAATTCAATGAGTTTGCAACCCATATTTTTTAAACTTTCTCGACATTTCGACTCTTCGACATTTCGACATTTCGACTTTTGGATTTTTCGACTTCTTCACGCAACCGCAACCAGCTTCACAATTTCATCAATCACCCGGTTCGCCGTAACTCCCGCGGCATGGGCCTGATAAGTGAGCATTACCCGGTGGCGCAGTACATTATGAACAATAGCGCGGACATTATCCGGGGAAACGTAGTTCTCGCCGTTCAACCAGGTGTGCGCCCGGGAGCATTTATCGAGCGCAATGCCGCCCCGGGGGCTGGCGCCGATCTGAATCCACTTTCTCAGCTCCTCGCTGTACCGCTCCGGATAACGCGTCGCCGAGATTAAATCCACCATATATTGTTCAATATTCTCCGACACATGAATATCGTGAATCTCCTGCCGCGCCTCAAACACCGCCTCCTGCGAAATCGCCTCC
>WYBG01000355.1 GCA_011526015.1 Deltaproteobacteria bacterium
ACCCCTTTGTCATGCCCGAATGTCTTTATCGGGCATCCACAGGCCTAAAACTTATAGATTCCCGATAGAAACATTCGGGAATGACCCAGGAGAAAGGGTTCAACAACTTAGTGCGCAATGCACTACTCATTCAAATACCCGAACACCTGAACACATCCCAAACCGGTATGAAGAGAAATTTGCGCGAAAATCTGAAAATGATCGGCCCCGGCGCGGCGGTGGCGGCAACCGGGGTGGGGGCGGGGGACATGATCGCGGCCGCGGTGGCGGGGGCGAAATACGGCGATGCAATTCTCTGGGCGGCGGTTTTCGGGGCGGTGATCAAATTCGCCTTGAATGAAGGGATCGCGCGCTGGCAGCTTGCCACCGGGGAAACCCTGCTGGAAGGCTGGGCAGAAAAATTGGGAAAGTGGGTATCGTCAGGCTTCATTATTTACCTGGTTTTATGGTCTTTCATTGTGGCGGCGGCGTTAATCGCGGCGTGCGGTCTGGCGGCGCACGCCATGTTTCCCCAACTCCCGCTGATTACCTGGGGGGCGATTCATTCCCTGTCGGCTGTGGTATTGATCTTCCTGGGGCATTACCGTTTATTCGAAGCCCTGATGAAAGGATTCATCGCGCTGATGTTCGTGACTATCCTGGCCTGTGCCATCTGGATAAAACCGGATTGGGCCTCGCTGCTGCCGGCTCTAACGGTTCCGAGCATACCGAAAGGTTCCGGGAAATTCATCCTGGGAGTGATCGGCGGGGTGGGCGGCAGCGTCACCTTGCTGAATTACAGTTATTGGATCCGGGAAAAGAAATGGGAGGGGCGCTCCTTTCACCGCCCGGTGATCTTCGACCTGGGAACGGCGTACCTGCTGACCGGCCTGTTCGGAGCAGCGATGATCATTGTTTCCGCCGGCCTCAACCCGAACATGATCACCGAACAAAATCAAATGGCGCTGGCGCTGGCCAATCGCCTGGAAACGGTGCTGGGCGGGCCGGGGAAGTGGGCATTCTTGCTGGGGTTCTGGGGAGCGGTGTTTACTTCCCTGCTGGGAGTGTGGCAGGGAATTCCCTACCTGTTTGCGGATTTCATGCGGCTCCGGAAGGGGAAGAAAACCTCCTCCCGGCCGGCGGAGACCGACGCCGGCTCCTGGTATTACAAGGGCTACCTGCTCTACCTCGCGTTTCCCCCGGTGCTGCTGCTGTTATTCAAAAAGCCGGTCTGGCTGGTGGTCATTTATACCATCACCAGCGCGTTTTTCATGCCTTTTTTAGCCCTCACGCTGCTGTACATGAACAACCGCCGCGATTGGGTGGGGGAACTGATAAACCGCTGGTATGTCAACCTGCTGCTAACGGTTTCCCTGCTGTTATTCGGGTTTTTATGCGCGGTGGAGATAGCGGAGCAGTTTTAAGGATGAGACAGCGTTTTTGAGAGGGGAACAGGAGCGTTGCAGTAATGGATGGAGTTTACTCCTAAACTCCTCTACGCCCTCCATCATCAATAGATTAAAATAACCATTTGGGGGAAAAGTAAGTTTGAAAGGGCGTAAACTCTCTTACGCTGTCGCAACAATCCCGCGCCAAATCGGCAAGAGCGGCAATGCTATTCAGCCGCCGCTCTTGCCGCTCTTCAGTATCGAATTAAACGCTGCGGGCCGGTGAACCTACCATGACCGGCGACCACCGCCGCCCCCTTTTCTGCGGTCACGGTCGCCCCCTCCACCGCCACCGCCGCGCCGCCGTTCCTCGCGCGGCCGCGCCTCGTTGACGACCAGCGAACGCCCTTTCAACTCCTGGCCGTTCAGGCCGTTTATAGCGGCAATGGCTTGATCCTTTGCCGGCATTTCTACAAATCCGAATCCCCGGGGCTCACCGCTGAATTTATCCTTGATCAGCGAAACAGAGCTGACTTCACCGTAAGCCTCGAAGGCCTGGCGGAGATCATCCTCGGTAACTTCACGCGCGAGATTGCCAACATACAGATTCATTATAACGCTCCTCTTGGTAAGTGAGAAAGATGGTGATTTGGTACATAACACGGAATTAATGATGAAAATGGTGTGTAAATCCTGACGCCGCCATTCCGCAAGACCTTTCAAAGTTCGCGAAGCTTCATCACCTTGAATTTTGGCAAAATTATAAATTGTACGCAACTGAATAAATTCTTTCTTTGAAAGAGAAATTCTCGAAATCGGAAAATGAAATCACGCTCACATTATGGACAACTTTGTTTTATATTTTCCAGATTACGCGAGTTAGCCGGCAGGGAAGAATTTCCCCGCCGGGCGATTCGATACGTACCGTCTGGCGTGAAATGTAAATCAGCAACCGACAATCATAAATCGCTAATTCATAAAAGGAGGAAACGGCATGATATTCCATCCCAACCCCGGTTTTTCGGAGAGAGCGCATTTCAATTCCTTAGAACAATACCGGGCTGCGTACCGCAAGTCGATCGAGCAGCCGGAGGATTTTTGGAGCGAAGTGGCCGAACGCATCCACTGGTTCGAGAAATGGAGATCGGTCCGGGAATACGATTTTATGAACGCCCAGGTAGCCTGGTTCAAGGGAGGCAAACTCAACGCTTGTTACAACTGTTTGGACCGCCACGTAGAAGCCGGGCATGGCGATAAAACCGCCATCATCTGGGAAGGCAACGATCCCGGCGAACACCGCCATTTTACCTACGCGGAGGTGCTGGCGGAAGTGCGGAAGTTCGCCAACGTGCTGAAAAGCCGGGGAGTGAGAAAAGGCGACCGGGTGTGCATCTACTTGCAGATGGTGCCGGAGCTGGCCTTCGCCATGCTGGCCTGCGCCCGCATCGGGGCGGTGCACTCCATCGTTTTCGGGGCCTTCAGCGCCGAATCTCTGCGCGACCGCATCAACGACTCCGCCTGCAAAGTGCTGATTACCCAGGACACCGGGATGCGGGGGGCCAAGAACGACATTCCCATGAAAACCAACGCCGACAAAGCATTGCAGGCCACCCCATCCATCGAGACGGTGGTTGTGGTAAAACGCACCGGCCAGGCAGTGAACATGCAGCCGGGCCGCGACCTGTGGTGGCACCAGGAGATGACCAACGCCGCCCCGGCCTGCCCCGCGGAACCCATGGATGCCGAAGACCCCCTGTTCATCCTCTACACTTCCGGCTCCACCGGTAAACCCAAGGGGGTGCTGCACACCACCGGCGGATACATCGTTTACACCTCCTTCACCCACGAGAAGATTTTTGACTACCATGAAGGGGATATTTACTGGTGCACCGCGGATATCGGCTGGATTACCGGACATTCCTACATTATTTACGGGCCGATGTCGAACCGCGCCATTACCATGATGTATGAAGGGGTCCCCACCTACCCGGATTACGGGCGCTTCTGGCAGATCGTGGAGAAGCACCGGGTAAACCAGTTCTACACCGCTCCCACCGCCCTGCGGGCGCTCATGAAGGAAGGGGACAGCTGGCCGAACCGCCATGATTTATCCTCCCTGCGCTTGTTAGGCACCGTGGGAGAAACCATCAAGGAGCCGGAGTGGATGTGGTATCACCGGGTGATCGGGCGGGAGAAGTGTCCGATTGTGGATACCTGGTGGCAAACCGAGACCGGGGGAATTCTGCTCACTCCGCTGCCGGGAGCGATTCCCACCAAGCCCGGCTCCGCCACCCTGCCGTTCTTCGGCATCGAACCGGTGCTGTTGGATGAAACCGGCAAGGAGCTCTCCGGCCCGGGACAGGGATACCTGGCGATCAAGAGCGCCTGGCCTTCACTGATGCGCACCGTGTATGGGGATCACGAGCGTTTCCGGCAGACCTATTTTGCGCGTTTCCCCGGTTATTACCTCACCGGCGACGGGGCGCGGCGCGACGAGGATGGGTATTACTGGATCACCGGGCGGGTGGACGACGTGCTCAACGTATCCGGGCACCGCATCGGCACTGCGGAGGTGGAGGGCGCTATCGGCAAGGCCGAAGGGGTGGCGGAAGCAGCGGTGGTGGGCTTCCCGCACGACATCAAGGGGCAGGGGATTTACGCCTACGTGACCCTGATGACGGGGGTGGAGCCCAGCGAAGAGATCAGCAAAGCGATTGCAAAGGCGGTGCGGGAGCAGATCGGCCCCCATGCGGCGCCGGATAAGATCCAGTTCACTCCCGGCCTGCCCAAGACCCGCTCCGGGAAAATCATGCGCCGGATTTTGCGCAAGATCGCCGAGAACGACCTGGAGCACATCGGGGATACTTCCACCCTGGCCGATCCCACGGTGGTGGATTCCCTGTTAGAAGGACGGAAGTGAGGCAAGGGACAGGGGCAGGTGGCGCAGGGGCAGGGGCAGGAGCAGGGGGCAGTAAGTGAAATACGCAATAGCGAATCCTACTTGCCCTATGGCGAAACCCCCGCTCTCACGGCTACTCCCTGCTCCTGCCCCGGCCTTTTTTTTGCGCTATTTGATTAGAGGGCGGCGTTGATTAACTTTCTGCCGCTTCAATTGCAATAGTGCAGGGAAAACCGAATCTGTGAAGTTCGGGCAAATTTGTGGTTAAAAAATTAAAACCCCAAACCTTCGAGAGACCTCCATGATCCCCAAAGAAGACGCCATTGCCGTTGTGGTTGACGTGCAGGAGAAATTGTTTCCCCACATTTACGAGCATCAGCCGCTCGCCGAAAACCTGGTTAAACTGATCAAAGGATTGAAAATTTTGAAGGTGCCGTTGGTGGTCACCCAACAGTACACTAAGGGGCTGGGGCCCACCATCCCCCAGGTCGCCAAAGCGCTGGGCAAATTCGAGCCTATCGAAAAATTGACCTTTAGCTGCTTCGGCGATCCGGATTTCGTGAACATTCTCAACGACCACGGAAAGAACCACGTGATCTTGATGGGCATCGAAACCCACGTCTGCGTGATGCAAACCGCCCTGGATCTCCTGGAAATCGGTTACGAACCGGTGTTGGTAGAAGATTGCGCCTCCTCCCGCAGGCTGCCCGACAAGCAAACCGCGGTGCAGCGGATGCGCGATGAAGGGGTAATCGTGACCAGTTGCGAATCCCTGCTGTTCGAATTATTGTTAGTGGCGGGGACGGAGGAGTTCAAGGCGATATCGAAACTGGTTAAATAAGGTAAATTTTAAACCTTTCAAGGTAATCACGCCGCGCTACGGTTCCGCGCGCCCGGGAGCTTTTTCGTATGTGCGCAGCGCTTCCGGGGCGAGCGCCTCGCTTTGAGGCCGGGCGCTGCTCCGCAAATATTTGAACGACATCCCCTCCTTCATCAACAAAATAATCCCCCCTGCCGTAACCGGCACGTACTGGGTCAGGCTGAAGATGACCGAGCATCCCACCGCATCGATTTCATTGATGGCGAAAAGACCCAAAGCGATTTTGAATCCCCACTGGGTAATCCCCAGGTATCCCGGCGAAGAGGGCAGCACAATCGCGAAGGCCAGAAAAACCACCACCGCCAGCGCAGCCAGCCAGAGGTTGGCCCCGGCCGGCTCCGCCATGGGGTATCCTTTCAAAATGATGTAGGCGGTGGCGGACATGTGCAGCCAGATCAGCAGCGAAATTCCAGCCAGGGGAAAGAGGGCAGCCCGGCGCTTGAAAATGGCCAGCCCTTCCAGAAAGGTTATCAAATGCCCGCGGATGTAGGAGCGAATTCTCCGGGGGAATTTTTCGTTCAGCCGGAACAATTTTTCCCGCATCCTGCTATTCCCGTAGGCAAGGGTGATCATTATCAAGAGCAGGGTGAGGCTGCCGAATCCCGCGGCCAGCCCCCCGGCCTTCATCCAGGTGGGCAGGGGAACGAAAAAGAGCACGCTCAAAAACAGAGTAATCAGGGCAATGCAGTCCAGCACCCGCTCGATCAACACCGTGGCCAGCGCCGCAAAACCGCTGATTCCCTCTTTTCTCCCCAGCAAGTAAGGTTTGATGACCTCCCCGGCATGGGCGGGAAGCAGGTTGTTGCCCATAAAACCGATCATGGTGAAGGTAAATGCGGAAAAGTACGGCACTTTCTTCAAGGGGGAGAGCAGGATTTGCCAGCGCCAGGCGCGCAGCAGCATGGATACGATGGTCATCGCGGAAGCGCCGACAATCAGCAGCCAACTGGTATCGCTTAGCGATTCCCAAAAACTGGAAAGATGGATATTCTTAAAGGCCAGGTACATGAAGAGGGCGGTGCCCCCGAGCGAAGCGATCATTTTTATCAGTACGTGCATCTTTCCCACTCCCCGGGATTAGAAGATGTCAAGTTATTTGATGGGTAGTCCTAAACGATTAATGCTATTTAAAAAGTGCATGGTGTCATTCCCACGAAGCTTGTCCCCGTGAATACGGGGAGTGGGAATCCATAATCTCAGTAGAAATAGTGGATTCCCGCTTTCGCGGGAATGACAAAATGGGTGGTCGAAGAGCATAGCAGCATTACCTGTTTATGACTACCATTTGATGTAATAAGCGGGTCAGCCGGGTTACAGGCGAATCCCGGCGAACACTGACGCAACATCCCCTTTCAGCAGGCCATCGATCAGGCGGTGCAGTTTCCGCCGTGAAACCGGGATGCCGGAGACGGTTTCACGCTCTTTCTTGATGCAATAGACTTGCACGTAGCGGTCGAAAATATACAGGGCGATATAGTGCAGCAGGTGTTCCGGCTGGTAAGGAGACGCCGATTTATATCCTTCTAACAGGGCTGCCAGCGCGTTGAAAGCCCGTTTCCAGGGGAAAAACAGGGCGGTACGGGTGAGAATGACGTCGCTGCACACCCGCGCCAGGTCGTTGTAGCCCGATCCCCGGCCGCTGGTTTCAAAATCGATCAGGCCGGCCTGGCCATTATGCACGAAAATATTCCGGTAGGTGCAATTCCCGTGAACGAAGGTCTCTTCGGTTGCGAAGGGGGCGTGGGTCTGCCGCCAGCGAGCGATTTCCTGCCCCAGGGCGTCCAATCTTTCGGCTTTGGCCAGGCGGCGTTCCAGGGTATTGGCCAGCCCCGAAGCCAGCGGGCGAGCGGCGTAATTCGCTCCCGCCCGGTGAAAATCTCCCAACACCCGCCCGCAGCGCCGGAACATCTCTTCTACTTTTCTGAAATCTTTAGCAGAAGCGCGGAAGCACCCCCGGTAGAGATGGTAGTTCAATTGCGAGCCGGGCACTTCTGCGGAAAGGATATAGCCTTTTTCAAAGGAAATCCGCACCGCCGCGGGGTGCAGGTAATATTCCGCCCCGGGGAAAACCGTTTTGAGGAAGCGGAATCCCAGCGCTTCCCCTTCCAGGCCCTTCCAGTTTTTTCCGCAGGGGAGCTTCAGGAACCAGCGCCGGGTATCGTCGATGCGGTACACTGCATTCCGCCCGATCTGAAGAAGCTGAAAAGCGGCGTTCTCCACTTTGGCGGTTTTCCCTGCCCGGCCCTCCCGGAGCGCGGTTTCGCGTTCTTCGATGATCCGGCAGAGCCGGTCCGCCGCGCGGGCGATCTCCGGGTTTTCCTGTAATGAGAGTATTTCCATTGATCAGTTGACTGTTCGCGGAGTGCAAAACTGAAGTTTTGCACTCCGCGCCTGCTGCCTGCTCACCTTATTTCGATAACACCATTTTTTCAGCCCGGAAATAATTACCGGCGGAGAAATTCAGGAAATATACCCCGGAGGCGACGCCTTCATTGCGCTCGTCCCGCCCGTCCCAAATATAGTTGTAGCTGCCGGGCTGTAAAGATCCCGCGAACAGCCGCCGCACCCGCCGGCCGGAGACATCGAAAATATCTAATTGCACCCGGGCGGCTTCGCCGATCTCGAAGCGAATGGTGGTCTGGGCGTTGAAAGGATTGGGATAAGTGGGATACAGCGCAAAAGTGGAAATGGGCGCCAGGCTGGATTTTACCAGCTCCGGGTAATAATGGATGGTTCCGTCGAAATCCACGTTGGCAAGGCGGTAATAATAGACCGTTTCCGGCTCCACCCACTCATCGGTATAGGAATAGCGGCTGAAGAAATTGGTGGTGCCGGACCCCGGCAGCCGGGCTAATTCCCGGAATTCTCCCTGTTCGCCCTCCCGCCGAAGGATAATCCATTCCCAATTGTTGACTTCGGAATGGGTGCCCCACTCCAGGTTGACGCGCTCCGCGTCCGTGGTGGCGTTAAAGAAAGCCATGAACACCGGCAGGGCGATGTCGCTCAGATCCAGCAGGTTGTACCAGACCTCGCCGGGCGAACTGTCTCGTTCCCCGCAGACCATCAAATTGCTGCTGTTGCCGAGAATCTGGTAGGATACCGTCACCTCGCTAAATTCATGAACCCCGTCTTCCAGCGCCGGCTTCCAGGGCTCCATGCCGATAACGTCCTGGAGGTTATCTTTATCCAGCACGGTATATTGGATTTTATCCAGTTCCCCGCTTTTCCGCACCGTGCCCAGGATCACCAGGCTGTTATTGGCTTCATCGATGGCCAGGGCCGGGCGGGTTCCGTAATCCGGGTCTATGTCAAACCAGCTCCATACCCCGTCGTTGCTGCGGCGTTTGAAGAGGTAAAAGCTGTTGTTGTCCCCTTTTTTGCCGATGGCGTAGAGGTTGTGGTTGGAATCCCGCACCATGTTCACGTGGTCATCGCCATCGAGGCTGGGAATAAGGGGCAGGGTTTCCGCCACCCAGTTGCTGCTGATGGTGGGATCGGCGCTGTCGCTCAGGCGGCGAAAAAAGAACCTTTTCGGTCCGTCTCCTTCTCCCACCATGAGTCCGATATAGTCGTTGCCGACATAGCGGAAAGCGATGGCATCGGTAATGGCGCTGCCAACGCTGCTGGTAATGGTAAACGGGATGGTCCAGGTAACTCCCTGGTCGGTGCTGTGCAGGCCCTTTAAGTTGCCGCTCCTGACCCAAAAAACAAACAGGTCGCCGTCCATGGCCCGGGTAATGCAGGCGGGATCATTGCTGGAAGCGTCTATATCCACCACTTTCGGAAAACCGCTGTCCAACACCCAATTACCCCCGGAATAGCTCAACCGCGAGACTCTTTTGGCGTTCGTTGACACCAACACATACATTTTACCGCTGGCTTCATCCACGTGGGCGTCCGCTTCGCTGCCATTGGTAATTCCGGTAGTGGCGTTGGCGCTCCAGGTATTGTTCTCATACCGGTAAATAAACCAGTGGCCGGAGTTCGACTCGCTAAAAATCCCCCACCAGTAGCCCTGGTACCAGACCACCTGGCTCTGGTTGGATTTTTTGGTCTCCTTCTCCACTCCCGGGATAACCTGGCCGGCGACGTTAATTTTTGGCAGAAGCTCCTGCGCTCCTGCCGCCTGAACCATGAAAAACGCCAGCAACAAAACCACAAAAACGCTGGCGGCGCGGGAGAACAAGGCAAAAACAGCCGGGAGAGAAAAAATTTCCAATATTTCCCCTCCCGGATCAGCCGCCGCGGCGTTCACCGGCGGCGGAAAATCCCACGAAATTGTATTCTGATGGGCAAAATTTTCTCTAACCGGATACATAGTACTGCTCCATAAAAAAAGTTGTATTTACCCCCCCAATGCCATCTACTTTTCTCAACATCCCACCAGTTTCAACAGAATATTGTTTTTTTGCGCCTGCGCTGTGCGCGATAACAAGTATTTGCAGAGCTTTTTATAATGAACGGCGCGGGTTGGCAAAACCTTAGCAACAACCCGGGAATATACTGCACATGGGCATAAACTGCGCTTTTTTAGGGTATAAGGTATAGGGTATAAGGCGTTGTTTTCCTTAATATCCATATACCCACAAAATAAAAAACTCAAACTATGCCCTTGCGCCTCAAATGCAATATTTCCTGTTGCGAATGTGAGATCAATTGGCGACATTCTCTGGCGTAAAGCGAAAAACCGCTATGGATCGAAACATTCGACAATCGGTTTGGCGAAAAATCTGTGAGGCAGGGGGCTGGTTGTCGCTTGTCTGCCAGGCCGTGATGATGCTGGGAGCCGGCCCGGCCTTGCGGGCGCAGGAGGTCTCTCAACCCCCCGTTGAGGATACCGCCGGGGTTTCCCGGCTCTCCGATACCCTGGCAAGCTTCACCCCCAACCCGGTTTATTCTCCCCCGTTTATTCTGCCGGATACGGTAGAGGGGTACATGTTGGCGAATATCGGGCAATTTGCCCCGGCCGGCTGCCCCGCGGCGGAAATCCCCGTGGGCGCTTCGATTGAAATTTTGTTCGATATTGACGATGATTCTCTTCTGGCGGCGATCACGCCGATGTTTGTCACCGTGTTGCAAATAAGGCCGGATCGCACCGTGGTGCAAATCTTCCGGGAGCAGTACCGGATATTGCCCGGGCAAAATTTGATCCGGGTAATTGCCGGGTTTCCCCCGGGGGAGTACCAGGTTATCTATGGATTCTATTTGACGAGCCAGCTTAAAGACAAATATCCCCGGCTCTATGGCAAGCGTTGCCGGGTAAAAATAGTTGAAAGAAGCCCCTGAGCGTAAACCGGGGCAAATCCGGCGAGACGGCCTGTGGCGGCATTCCGCTGCGACAACAGGCCGCTTAATTATCCATAATTCTTCACAGGAGGCTCTGCTATGAGCAAGAAGCGCAAGAGAGAAATCCTGCCGCTGCAGCCCATGCCGCAATTCACGGCAGATACCGATCCAACCCGGAAGGAAGAGGTTTTGCGAGCCATCGACGGGCTTAATTCCCGCATTATCCAGATCTCCCCCGGGGAAGATTTTTCCAAGCAGTTCCTGGAACTGGTCGGCAAAGCCCAGGCCGCTTCCGAAAGCAATAACTGGGGCGAAGCCTACCGGCAGATGTGGGGAGCGACGTTCTTGCTCAACCGCGGCATCGAAACCCGGAACAATCGCCGCCTGGCCCTTATACTGGCATTTGCCCCCCTGGTAACGTTTGCGGCTTTGGCGCTGTTAGAGGTTCTTGCGGCGCTGCCCCAGGTGCCGGATTTCGTGAAAACCTGGATCACCGGGCGATACATGCCCTACTTGTGGAGCGGGGCGTTAGGCGGAACCACCATCGCCTGGTGGGGCATCGTGAAGCACACTATTCAGATGGATTTCGACGATCAATACCAGTCCTGGTACTGGTTCAAACCCCTCCTGGGGGCTATTTTCGGGGTAGTTTCGGTGATTATTATCCAAAGCGGGATGGTAGGGTTATCGCAGAGCGACGTCGATGTGAAAAATACTTCCATTCTGCACATCGTTGCGTTCCTGGCGGGATTCAGCGAGCGCTTTTTTGTGCAGCTGATCGACCGGGTAATGACCGCCCTCTTCGGCGGCGAAAGCGGAACGACCCAGGTTCAGGTGATTGAAGCGCCTCCTCAACCGGTCGCCCCGCCAAAAACGGATGAAGAAGAAGCCGGTAAAACCGAGGCCGGGAAAGCCACCGGGAAAGAAGCGGAACACCCCGGTCTGCCTTAAACCAACCGACTACCAGCGAAGGAGACGGCACATGCGCACCCATATCGTTAAAACAGGGGATACCCTGACCTCTATCGCCAAATATTTTTATAATGATTATTCAAAATATACTCTTATCGCCAGGGCAAACGGCATTGACAATCCCAACGACCTGAAGGTAGGGCAGGTGTTGAAAATACCGGATATCTCCGGGGCCGGGGCAGACCTGGAAATCGATTCTTCCACCTTCCAACTGCCGATTGGGGGGTATTACCGCGAAGAGCACCGCAAACGGATGATCTTGCTCCATTTTACCGCGGGCACCACCGCCGCCGGCGCCTTCACCACCTTTAAGAATAACCGCGGCCGGGTGGCAACCCCCTATATCCTTGACCGGGATGGGAAAATTTATGAAATTTTCCCGCCTCGCTACTGGGCGATTCACCTTTTTCGCCACTACAGCGGGGAGTACCCGATCTATTACCAGTTGGAACAGCGAACTATCCCGATCGAGATCGTCAACGTGGGACCGCTCAAACCGGACAGCGGCGACCGCCGGCAACTGAATTGGTGGGCGCCCCCGCACCCGGTCACCGGCAGGGAAACCTTCAGCACCAAATGGTGCATGATGGACGAAAGCGATAAATATGTAAAGAAAACCGACCGCGGCATCCAGTACTTTGCCGCCTTTACTGCGGCGCAATACGCCTCGTTGAACAAATTGATCGATTACCTCTGCCTCCATTTCGATATCCCCCGGCAGGCGCCGCGGAACAAATTAGCTACCGACCTGGAAGGGATGATCAATTTCAACGGCATCGCCAGCCACCAGAATTTCCGCAGCGATAAATGGGATATCGGCCCGGCGTTTGACTGGGGAAAAATCGGCCTGTAAAACCCCGAAAGCGCAACCGGTTTTTCTGCTGACTGATGTTACGCAAGCTTCATTACGCAGGGATAAATCCCTGGAAAACTATGGAAAGGTTGATATATTCAACCAATCCCCGATCTGTGCCGTAAGGCCTGGCTATCGCCAAAGATCGGGGCTATTCAACTCTCTATAAAGAAATGAATAGCCCCGCGATTCATCGCGGGGGGCTGTAAATCCTCTCTTAATATCGTGAGGGGATTTATCCCCGAACCCTGACCCGTACGTAATATCAGAGGGTAACATTGGCTTGTCGAGATTCAAACGAACAGTTGTTTTTTGACGGCCTTACCAATCTTCAATTTTCAATCTTCAATCTTCAAGGAGATTCATACTATGCCCGAAAATATACCCGCTTCGGCAGGCGCCGTGGTCGCTCCCGGCAATATTCCCTACCCCTGGATACGTAAGGAACTGGAGCTGGACCGCGAGTACCGCCGCGGCGACCGGGGCGCAAAAGTAAAGATCATCCAGGAATGGCTCTGTCTGCACGATTTCAAGCTGGTGATCGACAGCCAGTTTGGCTCCGCCACGGAGCACGCCCTTCGCCAGTACCAAAAAGCCAACGGATTGGTTGAATCCGGCGCAGCCGACCAGGCCACCTTTGCGGCCCTGACCCGCCCGATGCTGCGCGCCCTCACCCCCGCGGCCAACCCCGGCGGCTCTTACGCCAGCATGGTAACCGGCTATGCTTCCCGGCATCTCAAAGAGCTGCCCCGGGAAGTAGGGGGGCAGAACCTCGGCCCCTGGGTGCGCTTGTACATGCACGGCAACGAAGGCCGGGAATGGGCCTGGTGCGCCGGTTTCGTGTGCTTCATCCTGCGCCAGGCTTCCGATACGCTAAACCTGCCCATGCCCTTCAAAACCACCTTTTCCTGCGATACCCTGGCCGCCCAGGCCAAAGAGAAGGGGTTATTTGTAGCGGGCAGGAATTTGAGCGCCGGCAATCCCCCGGCAAGCGCGATGCCCCCGGGCAGTATTTTTCTCACCCGCCGCACCGCTACCGATTGGGTGCATACCGGGCTGGTTACGCGGTTCGGCAACGACATCTTCGAAACCATCGAAGGCAATACCAATGACGACGGCGACCGCGAAGGCTACGAAGTGTGCCGGCGCTTCCGCGCTTACGATTCCAAAGATTTCATTCGTATTAGCTGATTTCGCGTTGGAACATCTTTCACCGGTGTTCGATTTTCGATGCGGGATGCTCATTGGACTAATAAAACCGGCATCAAGTATCGGGCATCTTCAAAAAAACACCATGGATGTGCGCTTGCAGTATATGAGGAGTTCTATATGCACGACTTACCTTACCAGCAGGATCCGGATTGGAAAGCCACCCTGGAGCGTCTCTCCCACATCCGATTGGAGAATGATTATTCCACCGGGAACGTGGAATTTGTCCGCGAAAGCCTGCAATCCTTCGACGACCGGGTTCGCGGGGGAGCGGCGCTGGCGGCGGCAGGGTGTTTGTTCGAGCCGAACATCCTCGACCAGGTGATCGGCCTTGCCGAATATGACGACAACCCGGCCATCCGCAAGGCCGCGATTCAGGCCCTGGGCGAAGTCATCTCCGAAGGCGTAGAGCAGGGATTGGAAGACGAGCACGGCCCCGGCACCGCCTTAGACGACGCGGAAGCGTGGGAAGAATACCAATCCGGCGCTTTGCAGGACGATTACCTGCGGGTCAAACACCTGCTTTTCAACCTCCTGGAATTTGAAGAGGACCTGGGAATGCAGGAACTGGCCCTTACCGCCCTCTCGGACCTGGGGTTATTGAACGAAGTGCAGCAGAAGATCGGGGAGTTTTTCGCCAGCGCTCGCGCGTCCTCCCGGCTGGTGGCGGTTCACGCCATGGGCAAATATCCCCAGTTCTGGAAAGACGAGCTGGAAACCCTGATCACGCCGGATACCCCCGCCGCGCTCCTGAAAGAAGCCATCAGCGCCAGTTATGCCTCGGCATCCGCCCGGCTGGCCAAAGCCATCGAAAAAGTGCTTTCCCATTCCGACCCGGAAGTGCTCCGTTACGCCATTTTGACCCTGGCCAACATCAACAAAACCGAAAATTTGCCGGACGTCCTCCAGCGTTTCACCCTGCACGAGAACTCCCTGGTGCAGGAAGCCGCCCGCGACGGCATCGAGATGTACACCCGGGCCAACTTCGATAAATATTTGAAAGACGACCTGGGGATGGAGGAGTAGCGCGGAGTTGAGGCAGAGGCAGGGGCGGGTGGCAGGAGCAGGGGCAGGGGGAGGAGCAGGTGGTAGGAGCAGGGGCAGGGGGCAGAGGCAGGGGTGGGGGGCAGTTGTGAGAGCAGTGGCTTCACCATAGGTTAAGTAGAATTCGCTATCGTGTACTTGCCTATTGCCTACTGCCCCTGCCACCTGCTCCTGCCCCTTACCCCTGCCCCTGCCCCTGTTTTTTTAAATTTCCTTTTATCCAAAACTTGATTTTATCCCCCCCGCTTGATATTTTCTTTGCCAATATTGGGACGTTCGTTATCGTTATGGGAGAAGCAAAGTGTCTGTGCCATTGTTTGTACGCGTAATTTTAGTGACTCTACTGCTCTGGTTGCTCAAGTCCTGCCAAATGCTATTATAACCCGGCCGCCAGAATTTCGAACGCGCCCGGCCCAGGCGGGTCCGGCGTCCACCGCACTTCCTGCTCGGCAAAGAACGCGAACCAGGAGGATGAATAATTCGCAATGAACGCTGTAAAAGAGTTTACCGTTTCTATGGTCAGAAAAAGACATCGCCGGGAATTTACCCTGGTTTTTGAGATAAAAGCCGCTCTCCTCCCGGACCAGCGGCCGGTGTATATTACCGGCAATCATAAAGAGTTGGGAAATTGGGAACCGGGCATGATTGCCCTGGAACAAGAGTCTCCCGGGGTTTGGACAGGAGAATTCTCCTTCCGCAAGAATACCCAGTTGCAATATAAATTTACCCGCGGCTCCTGGGATACCGAAGCCGTGAACGAGCGCGGCGCCCCCTTTTTCAACCATCACGTGAAGGTGGTAAGAGACCAGCGCATCCGCATCGATATTCCCCACTGGAAAGATACCTTTCCGGCAAACGGCCAATCCGGCGAGGGCAAACCGGAAGACCGCATCACCGGCGCGGTGCGCTTTCACCGCCAGATGGAAGGAGAAGGCCTGCTGCCCCGGGATATCGTCGTCTGGCTTCCTCCCGGTTACAAAACCCGGAAAAATAAGCGCTATCCGGTGCTCTACATGCACGATGGCCAGAATATTTTCGACCCCGTGACCGCGTACGCGGGAGTGGATTGGGAAGCAGACGAGACCGCCACCCGCCTGATCAAGCAGAAAAAAATGCGCGACATTATTATCGTGGGCATTTACAACACCAAAGACCGCGATCAGGAGTATTCCCTTTCCCCGAAGGGTAAATTATACCAGCACTTCATCGTCGAGCGGTTGAAACCGTTCATCGACCAGACTTATCGCACTCTGCCCGGCCGGGAGCACACCGCTATCATGGGTTCCTCTTTAGGGGGATTGGTCTCTCTCCTGCTGATATGGCAATATCCCCGGGTCTTTTCCCTGGCGGGATGTTTGTCGCCCTCGTTCGTTTACCGGCGGGAACAGGCTATCAAGTTCCTTAAAAAAAGCCCCGCGCCGGAAGAACCGGTTCGCATATTTATGGATTGCGGCGGAAGGGGAGGGGAGCGGCTGCTCTACCGGGGCTGTAAAAAAGTGCTGCGAATCCTGCGCCGAAAAGGCATTTCCCCCGGCAAGGATTTCCAGTTTTATTATGACGCAAAAGCCGACCACTCCGAAGCCGCCTGGGCGGCGCGGCTGTGGCGGCATTTCGAGTTCCTCTTCCCGCCTGCGGAATAAAAAAAGGTTCGAAGTGTTCGGGTGTTTTAGATTCTTCATGCCGAAATCTGAGAGTTTGTCCCTAACTTTTTTAGCCACAGAGTTCACAGAGATCACAGAGTTTCGGCATAGCTCCACTTCCTGGCTGGCATAATTTCTCAGTTCCTCT
>WYBG01000356.1 GCA_011526015.1 Deltaproteobacteria bacterium
CCAGGAGCCGCCCCGCAGCGCACGCGCATCTTTGCGATAAGCCCCCTCCCCATATAAATTCTCGCACCATTCCCACACATTCCCGGCCATGTCCATCAATCCCTCCGGGGTGGCCCCGGCCGGGTAAGCGCCCACCGGGGTGGTCTGCCCTACTTTTTCACCGTAGTTGGCGCGGGTTTCATCCGGCGCTTCATTTCCCCAGGGATACTCCCGGCTTCCGCCCCCGGCCGCCCACTCCCACTCTTCTTCCTTCGGCAATCGGAAAACGGGGTTAGAATTGGCAATTGGCAATTGAGAATTGGCAATTGCCAATTCAAGATTTGTCAACCATACACAATAGGCCGTCGCCGCAAACCAGCTAACCCCCACCACCGGCTGGTCCTCCCCGTTAAAGCGTTTGTCATCGTAAAAGCCTAATTTTTCTACCCATTGGTCCGGGTCTTTCCCTAAATATTCTATGAATCCTTCCACTTTCCCGGCCTCCCGCAGCAGGCTTTGGGCAAACTGTTGGCGCGGCAAGCGTTCCAGAACGTCGCCCGCCCGCTCATCTCCGGAGAGATAGGCTATAAAACGGCGGTAGAGCTCGTTGGTGACCGGGTATTTGGCAAAGTAGAGCGGGGGAACTTCAACTTCTTTTTTTGTAACGGAGTAGCGGTATTTGCCGCCGTGAAGCAATATATATTCCGCGTTCAGCTCCAGGGGATTGTAAAACCGCTTCGGCAACTCCCGGGTTTTGCCGCGCAGGGACACGGTGAGGGTTTCCCCGGCTGCCGCGGGCAGCGGCGCTTCTCCCCATTTGGCCAGGATGCCGCGGGCGGCCTGGCGGATGGCAGGGTCTTTAACCGCCTGCATTTGTTTTACGGCGGCTTTGGCGCCCTCGCCGCCGATGCGCTCCAGGCCCAGCAGGGCGTAATAACGCATATTGGAGTTTTTCCAGCGCCGCAGCGCTTCTACCGGCGATAATTGGCCGGATAATACGCTCAACAGTTTTACCCCTTGCAGCGCTTCCACAAAGGGCGTTTCTTCTTTCACCAACGCTTCATCGATACAGCGGAGCATGAAATCTGCCTTTGCCCCGTCGCGCCAGGGATGGCGCAGCAGGGCGCGCATAAAATCGCCGAAAATGGGCGGGTTGGTGAGACCCATGGCCAGCAGGGTGGGTTCCCGCCACCAGGCCTGGTCAAACTGTTTGGCCAGAATCTCCACCTGGCGGGTGTTGCGGATTTGCTCCGCGGTCAAATACTCCTGGAAGCTGAGGTGGTGGAAAAAGTAGGCATCTCCCTCGCCTTTGAAAATGCCGCTGCGCTCCTGCCAGCTTTGCAGCAGCGCTTCGGCCTCTATGCACGGTTTTATCTGTGGTACCCGAGGCGCAATGAAATCCAGAACTTCCGCTTTGCTCACTTCGCGGCGGTTTTCCACGGAGTGCATCCACAGCGCCACCGGCTGCAAGAGTTGGCGGGCCTGGGCGGCGGAGAGCGGCACTTGCAGCCCCTTGGCTTTGTCCCAGCGTTCTAAGAGCACGTCGGTGCACTCTTTGTAAAGCTCCACCCGGCGCTCCGGCAGGGTGCCGCGGTCGCGGTGCACCAGGGCGATGATTTGCAGCATCAGGGGATTGACCGCCAGGTCGCGCAGGGTAGGGTTTTCTTCGATGCGGCGGTATAAATCATCCGCAGCGATCCTGGCGCGGCTGCGCCAGTGTTCGGTATCTTTGTTAAGATGGGTTTCCACCGCGGTCAGCCAGTTCCGGATAAACTGCCGCACCTGCTCCAATTCAAAATCCTGGATATCCAATCGCAGGTAGAAGCCGGGCAGCACTGCCTCGCCCCGGTAACCGGAGAAGCGGGAAGTGACCACCAGGGGGCATTTGGGAAACGGTTTATGCACCTTTTCTTGAATCCACTGGCTGACCGCGGCTCTTTTTGCTTCCGTAGGAACCTCATCCAGCCCGTCGAGCAGGATAATTGCCTCCCCTTTTCTCAGGCAGGATATAAAAAAATTTTCATTTAATCCCAGGGCGTATTTATGCAGGGAGAGAAGAATATTTTGCGCCAGGGATTTTTCCGGGCGCACTTCCCGCAGAAAGAGCAGAATCGGCAGCAGGATTTGGTCCAGGCCGAGATTTTCTTGCGCTTTCCCGGCCGCAAAACAGAGCGCAAAGTACTTCGCCAGGGTGGTTTTTCCGGAACCGGGATGGCCGAGAATTACCACCCCGTGATACTTTTTCTCCAGTGCGAGGGTTAAGGCTTCCTGTGCGGTCACGTCACGATCCGGGGGAGCTTCCTGTACCGTTAAGGCCTTTTCCTTGCTGCCCCGGGCGCGCTCCCAGTCGGTCAGCTGCGCCCGCAGGGTCACATAAACCTTTTCTAAGGGAATGGGAATGCGCAGGTTGGTCTCGAACCCCATTACCGGAAGAAGCTGGTGGGTTTCGATGAGATGCTCCAGGTAGCGTTGTTCGATATTCATAGGGGTCTCGTTTCCATCGGCGCTTGCTGGTTCTAAGGCCGGCTCAGGCTCCGTTTCAAATTCATCTTCCCGGTAATTTTCCGCAGTACCGGCGTTCCCCGGTTTCTGAACGTCCGGCTTTGCCGGAACGTCGTTTGCTGAGTTTTCGAGGGAGGGGCCGGCCTTTTGGGAACGCCGCCGGCGGGTGAGCAGCCACACAACGATGCTACCACCAAGCGCGATGAGGGCAAGGAACCCCTCGTTTTGATTCGCCCAACCTATTACCTTCTCTGCCAGAACTTTAACCTGGACGATAAGATGAAGTTTATCTTCGTAAAAGATGATAAGCGCGAATGCCAGCAGAACCGCTCCAATGGTGAAGAGGGATTTTCGTTTTATCATTATCCGCAATCTCCCGTCTGGCTATTATTTTTGCTTAAGCGCTTACACGCCGGGTTATCTCCTGAACAAACAATGCCAATTTTTTACAGGTTTTTTTCACGAGAGAATTTTTTCAAATTGTATCCATTGATTCTTCGATTTATTTTGCCGCCGAAAGTAAGTTAAAGAATTCAGCAATTATTTACAATCGGAAAGGTTTTCCAAACCGGCCCTATGAAAAAGAAATCCCGCCAACCCAAAACTCCCCCTAAAACTGCTTCTGCAAAGGTCTCAACGCCGCTCTCCCGGCGCAAAGCCCTGCTTTTCCGCTTCATCATGGCAGCGATTCCGGCGCTGTTTTTCGTTCTCCTGGAAATCACCCTGAGGCTGGCCGGCTACGGAAAAACCATTCCCCTTTTCAAAAACTTCGACGCCAACCCGGCCTATTACGCTATCAACCCGGAAGTGGGGCGGCGTTATTTCCCTTCCACTAAAGTAACCCCGGCGGTGGCGGCCACGGATGTTTTTCTGAAGCAAAAACCGGCCGGGGGATTGCGCATCTTCGTACTGGGCGGCTCTACCGCCGCGGGATATCCCTACCTCTACAACGGCAGTTTTTCTTCTATTTTGAAAGCGATTTTGAAGGCGTATTACCCGGGGCATTATATCGAGATCGTCAACCTGGCCATGCCGGCGGTAACCAGCTACGCGGTGCGCAACCTCGCCCTGGAATTAGCTCCCTACCAGCCGGATTTGATCCTGATTTACGCCGGGCACAACGAGTTCTACGGCGGGCTGGGGGTGGCTTCTACCGAATCATTAGGGCATTCCCGCCGGTTGGTGAATTTGTATCTCGGCCTGGGCGATTATAAAACCTTGCAATGGGTGGGTAACGGGTTGCTGTGGCTGCGCAACAAGCTGAATAAAATGTTCGGCGAGCCGGGGCAGACCCCCAGCGGCACTTTGATGGAGCGCATGGCGCAGCGGCGCGCCATTCCCTACGGCAGTTCCCTGTATCGCCGTGCGGGAGAGATTTTCCAGGGCAATATCGGCGACGTGATCGAATACTGCCGGCAGCAGCGCATTCCCCTGATGATCGCCAGCGTGGCCAGCAACGTCCGCGACCAGAAACCGTTTGTGGACGTATTTGCCGATCCCCAGAGCGCAGAGACCTGGCAGGAGCACTTCCGGGCTGCGGAAACGGCGTTGCGAACCCGCGAATATAGCCGGGCGCTGGAGGAAATCCGGCGCTGCACGGCGCTGGACTCCCTGCCGGCTTCGCAATACTTTTTGCAGGGAGAGATTTATGAGGCGCTGGGCGATACCCTGGCGGCTTACCGCGCTTTTTACCGCGCAAAAGATTTCGACGGGCTGCGCTTCCGGGCCGCGGAGGAGATCAACCGGCGCATCTATGAGATGGGAAAAAACGCCGGCGTTACGGTAGTTCCGGTGAAGGAAGCGTTCGAGGCGGCTTCTCCCCAGCGCCTGCCCGGTAAATCCCTGCTGTTGGAGCATTTGCACCCCAACCTCGCCGGCTACACCCTGATGGCGAAAACCTTCGCTAAAGCCATTCTCGAGGGAAAATTCCCCGGCGCTCCGGCCGCGGAGCGCCTGCCCGATTCCCTTTGGCTGCCTGATGTTGGGGTAACGGCGGTGGATGAGGAAGTCGCCCGCGTCCGGGTGGAGGTGCTCACCCGGGGCTGGCCGTTTACGCCCGCTTCCCCTCCCGCAAAGGATGAATATCGCATTCCCAATGCGGATTTCATCCAGAACCTGGCCCTGCAATTCTGGAGGGAAGAAATCTCCTGGGAGCAGCTGCACGTGCAGGCCGCGGAATATTACACCCGGGAAAAGCAGCTCGACCTGGCGGAAAAGGAGTACCGCGCCCTTATTCACGCCATCCCCCTGAATTCCTCGCCCTATCTTTTCCTGGGACGCTTGCTGATAGAGCAGCAGCGTTACCAGGAAGCATTGGCAACGCTGCAACAGTGCTTGCAGTATCAGCCGGACGCCGCGGCGCTGAAAATGATCGGCAATATTTACCTCGCGCGGCGGGAGCCGGGCAAAGCGGTGGTGTACCTGGAACAAGCGGTCAAAACTTCACCGAATGATATGGCGGCGATCTTCAACCTGGCCCGCGGGTATGCCCTGGCGGGAGATTTGGAGCGGGCGCAGCCGCTGGTGCAGCAAGTGCTCCGCTCCCGCGCCGACATCCCGGAAGCGAAAACCCTTGCGGAATTCATCGCCCGGCAACTCGACCGCAAGAGCGGCGGGCGGTAGGCAGTAGGCAATTTTATACTCTCCGGGGAGAGGGGAGCGATAGCCTGCACCACTGCCTATTTGCCTACTGCCCCCCTTTTACAAAAATTGTTCATCAATTTGTAACTGAATTGCAACACCACCTTCTTAATTTATATATTGTTGAAGTAGCAAGCAAAATATAGGAGTGTTGCAATGATCAGCCAGAATTTTACCATTTACATCGTGGAAGACGACCCGGACATCAATGAAATCTTAGAGGACAACCTCTGGCGGGAGGGATACCGCATCCGCACCTTTACCGACGGGCTAAAAGCCCACGACGCCATCGTCAAAACCCCCCCGGATTTGATCATTCTGGATTTGAACCTGCCCTCCATGAGCGGCATCGAGTTGTGCAAATACGTGCGCGCCAACGATACCATCGCGGAACTCCCCATTATCATGCTCACCGCCCGCAGCGAAGAAATCGACAAGATCATCGGTTTCGAGGTCGGGGCGGACGATTACGTCACTAAACCCTTCAGCCCCCGGGAATTGCTGGCGCGGGTGCGGGTGCACCTGAAACGCAGCCACAAAACCGCCTTCAGCGAATTTCAGCAGCAGCACCTGCGGGTAAATTTCTCCACCCACGAGGTTTTCGTCAACGAAGAAGCGGTGGAATTAACCCCGATCCAGTTCAAGCTGCTCAAGCACCTCATCGAGGCGGAAGGGAGGGCGGTCTCGCGTCAAAATTTACTGGATTCTATTTGGGGAGAAGACTATTTTGGCGATCCGCGCACGGTGGACGTGCACATCACCCGCCTGCGGGAAAAAGTGGACAACGAGGGCAAGCTGATTCTCACCGTCAAAGGGGTGGGCTACCGCTGGAATAAGAATTGAGGAATCGGGTACAGGTATGGGTGGAAGGGCTTGTTTCCCCATACCTTGAAACCCAACAGCTCTTAAAGATTTATTCCCCGCGGACAGGATTAAACGCGCAATGCAAATTCAATCAGTCAGTAGCCAAATAACCGTGAACTTTCGATGAATTTTTTCCTCAAACGAAACCTGCGCTCCAAGCTATTGATCACCCTGGGGGTCTCGCTGTTTACCGGGTTGATTACCGTGGGAGCGCTATTGTACTATCAATTTCGCGCCTTCCTGCTGCACCAGGAGAAGGAAATACTCGCGCAATATGCGCACCTGGCGGAGCAGTCGCTTCAGGTAGAACACCTGCTCACTCCCAATTCCGAATATTTGAAAGAATTTGCGGATAAAACCGGGCGGATTTTGAATTGCCGCATCACCCTGATCGACGCCGCCGGCAGGGTGCTGGCGGATTCGGAGGTGCCGATCAATCAGCTTGGGATGGTGGAAAACCATTTGAATCGCCCGGAAGTTCAGCAATCGCAGCAGGAGGGACTGGGGTTCAATATCCGCCGGAGCGCCACGGTGGGGCAAAATCTTTTGTACTTCAGCAAATTGATCCGGGTGAAGGAGCGCAACGCCGGTTTCCTGCGCCTGGCTCTGTTGGCGGAAAAGACCAACCGCATGTTGCGCCTCTCGCAATACTATTTTTTCGGGGGAGGCGCGCTGGTGCTGGTGATCTCCGCCGCGTTGGTGCTGCTGCTTTCCCGGAAAATGAATCGCCATCTGCAAGAAGTAATCGGCAAGGCGCGCCGGATTGCCGCAGGGGATCTGCAAGCCCAAATCCGGGTGAAGTCCGGGGATGAATTGCAGGAGCTGAGCGAAAACCTGAACGAAATGGCGGCTAAAATCGCGGAATATTTGGAAAAGTCTGCCCGGGAGCGGCAGGAGCTTAACACCGTCATCTCTTCCATCAACGAAGGCATCGTGGCCATTGGGCCGGGCAAAAAGATTATGTTCTTTAATGATCGGGCGCTCCAGCTTCTGAATGATACCTTAACGGACGCCAGGGACAAATATTACTACCAGGTGATCCGCAGCCAGCACTTGAATTTCCTGTTGAACCGTTTTTTTGAAAAACCTTTCTTCGCCAGCGACGAAATCCAGATTGAGAAGGACCGCACCCTGGAAATCGTCCTCACTCCATTTGGCTCGGAAAATCAGCCCCGCAAGGGAGTGGTGGTGCTGCTGCGGGATATTTCCCAATACAAAAAACTGGAGAAGATTCGCCGGGATTTTGTCGCCAACGTCTCCCACGAATTCAAAACCCCCCTGGCGGCCATCCGCGGCTACGGGGAGACCCTCTTAGACTGGGCGCTGGAAGATCCCAACGTCAATCGCAAATACGCCAAAAAAATTATCGACCAATCCCTGCGCCTGGAGAACCTGGTCTCGGACCTGTTGGAACTGGCGCGCATCGAGCGGCTGCAAAGTATTCAGCTAACCCCTTTCAATCCCAACCCGATCATCCAGGACGTGTTGGGCCAATACGCGGAAATCGCCCAGCGCCAGCGCCTCAAATTAGTCGCGGAGTTGGATGCGCAGGAGCGCCAAATCTTAGGCGACCCGGAAATGTTTCGCTCTATCATCGCCAACCTGGTGGATAACGCCGTCAAATATACCCCGGAAGAGGGGGATATCCGGGTATTATCCCAGATCAACGCCAAATATTGCACCTTCTCGGTGAAAGATAACGGCATCGGCATTCCCGTGAAGGAGCAGGAGCGCATCTTCGAGCGTTTTTACCGGGTGGACAAGGCGCGCACCCGCGACATCGGCGGCACCGGCCTGGGGCTTTCCATCGTCAAACACTTAGCCGAGATACAGCAGGCGGAGGTGTGGGTGCAGAGCGAGCCGAATAAGGGGAGCAGTTTTTCGGTGAAGTTCAAGCTGGCGGAAGGGGCAGGATAAAGGATAAAGGATAAGCAAGGTTTCTGAAGGGGCGCAGCACAAAACTGGACTTCGCCGTGAGCTTAGTCGAAAGATATTCGATAAGCTAATCAATCCAGCATCACTGCAAAATATCAAACGAGTGTGTACCAAATTGCAGGAAATGATAGAAATTATAGGGAAGTTGTCATTCCCGCGAAAGCGGGAATCCAGTTTTTTCAAAGGTTTATGGATGCCCGCTTTCGCGGGCATGACAACTTGAAACG
>WYBG01000357.1 GCA_011526015.1 Deltaproteobacteria bacterium
CACCGGTATCGCCAGCGGGTATGAATTCACGGTTCGGGCGATCCCCTTTATCGTTGCCGGGCATGAGCTGCACCACCTGGGCATTCTGCGGGAACGCTACCTGAATCAGTAGGCAGTAGGCAAGTAGTGCATCAAATACTAAATCTTTGAACCCTTCTATTCTGACCTTAGCCCAAAGAAATATAATCTTGATGGGCTTTGAGGGGTGCAAGAACTTAGTGTTTGTCGCAGTAGGCAGTAGGCAATGGTAGGCGATGCTCCTACTCTCTGCCCCTGCCCCTGTTCCTGCCACCTGCCCCTGCTCCCGTCCCTGCCCACTACCCCGCCTGCACGCCGGCGCTGCGAAGTTCTTCCAAAATCCGGCGGCAGCACTCTTCCAGGGGGTTTTCCGAGGTGTTTACATACACCTGCGCGTGGCGGCGGTAGAGAGGTTCCCGGCGGCGGTAATTCTCCGCGACGTCGGTTCGCAAATCTTTGGCATTCAGCAAGGGGCGGTTGCGTTCCCGCCGAAGCCGGTTGTAAATATCCTCGAATGCCGCGTCCACCCATACCACCAGGGCGTTTTTTACCAGGGTCTCCATATTCGAAGAGTCTTCCACCACCCCGCCGCCGCAGTCGATAACCGCCTCGCACACATCGGACAATTTTCGAACCGCTTCCCCTTCGATGCGCCGCAAAGGCGGCCAACCTTCTCGTTTTACAAAATCGGCAATGGAGCAGCCGGCTCGCGCTTCGATCCATTCATCCGTGGAGAGATAATTCCAGTTCAGCAGCCGGGCAAGCTCCTTTCCGAGGGTAGTTTTTCCACTGCCTCGAAAGCCAACCAGTACGAGTCGCTGAAATATTGTGGGCTGGTTTTTCAATGGAATCTTCACGACCTCGCGCGGCCAGCTATATCCTTCCACGCCTCCCGAACCTCTTCTAACGCCACCGGAATCCCGGTAAACAGTTCGAACTGCTTCGCCGCCTGGAGCAGAAACATTTCCACCCCGGAGATGGTGATGCAGCCGCGCTCCCGGGCAATTTGCAGAAAGCGGGTCTCTTCCGGGTTGTAAACCGCGTCCAGCACCACCCGGCCTTTGCGAAACAGTGCGGTTCCCACCGGGTATTTATCCGAATGGGGAAACATCCCCACCGGGGTCGCTTGAACGATTACCGCGGCGCTGGCATAGTGCGCCTCGCTTTCATCTAAAAAATCAATTCCGAACGTATCTGCCAGCAGTTTGCCCCGTTCCGCGTTCCTGCCGATCACAAAAATGGGGGTTGTTTCCAGCCGTTTCATGGCCACAATGGCGCTGCGGGCGGTCGCCCCGGTTCCCACTACCAGCCCGCCGCTCTTTAATTCTTCGCGATAAGAGCGCAGCAAAGTTTCCAGAGCGACCAGGTCGGTATTATACCCTTTCCAGCCCTGCTCTTCCCGCACTATGGTGTTGCAAACCCCGGATATCTTCACCTCCGTGGATGGTTCATTCAGGTATTTAACGATTTTTTCTTTATAGGGAATGGTCACGCTAAGACCGTGCAAGGCTTCGGGACCCAGCGCCGCGCTCTCGCACCAGTCCAGCCAGAATTCATCCAGGTGATCGGCGGGGAAATTCAGGTACAACAAATCTGTCGGAGCGCCGGAAGCATTGCCGGCCTCTCCTCCCGAATGTTTCCCGCTGATTTTCTGCGCGATAAGCCGGTTATGCAGTCGCCAGCCGGCGCTTTGCCGGAGGGGAGAGCCTACCAATCCCAGTATTTTTACCCCGGGAGATTTAGCGGGTAGGGCATAGTGGCGCAGGGCGTCATGAAGGGAAAGCTGCCCCGGAGCGGTTTCTCCGGCAAAATCGGCGGAGACGTAGGTCCAGCAGTTGCCCCGGATCGCGCCTAACAAGCGCGAAGGCTGGCCGGGTTCGCCCTGGGCGTGGATGATGAATTCCAGTTGCAACGCCTTCGCGGTTTCCATCAACTCCAGGGCGATCAAATTGTCGTGGAGCGATTGCGCCCGGAAAATTAGCTTGTAAGCGTCTGCCGGAATTTCCGCCATCTGCTGCAGCAGGGATTTCAGCCGGGCGGGGTTGGCGGTCTCAGCGTGATGTGACAGCAGAATTCGGGCGCTTTCCGCTTTGAGTTTGGGCAGGACTTGTCCCGCGGAGGATAATTCCACGTCAAGGTAATCCACCCCGGCCTTGCCGGCTTTGCGCAGAACGGATACCGCTTCCGGGGGGCCGCCCTCCCAAAAACCTCCTTCCCGGCGGCTGCGCAGGGCAGCGATCAACGGCTTCCCGGTCAAGGGGCGGATTTTCTTGAAATCCAATTTGGGCAGGTAATCCAGACGGATTTCCACCAGGTCGGCCTCTTCACATTGGGGCAGCCACTCTTTTACCTGCTGGAGAGACCGGGGCATGAGGCTAACGCACAATTTAGGGTTTTCGCCTTTTGTATCGGGCCACTGAGGGCCAGGGTGCTTTATGTTTTTGCTCGCCGATTGCGGTGCATTATTTTTTTTGGGTGGGTTATGATGCAGCGAGGGCATGGCTAAGCTCCTGTTTTTCGACCGGGTAAAACAATTCCGGGTGATGGGGGGACCTCATCAAGGTGAACCGGGGGGCCTGCCGGCGGGCTTTTTTGTCGCTGCGAATGCAATTCCAAATCTCCTCTACCGAGTATTGCCCCCGCCCAATTCCCTTCAGACCATACAACTCCAGTAATTTGTCTAAGCCCTCCACCCGTTCCCGGGGGTACCCCAACAGTTGATGAGAGAGCCGGGCGGCTATGCGCATCCCTTCCGCCACCGCAAACCCGTGTTTGATGCGATATTCGCTCAAATGCTCGATGGCGTGGCCGGCGGTATGCCCGAAGTTGAGGATGCTGCGGTAGCCGCTTTCCTTTTCATCCGCTTCCACCACTTTGATTTTCAATGAAGCGCAGCGTAGAACGATTTGTTCCAGGATGTCCGGTTCGCGGCGAAGAATGGGCGCGCTTTCGCTATCCAGCCGGCGCCACAATTCCTCATCCAGAATAACTGCGTACTTGATCACCTCCGCCATCCCGTTGAAGAATTCTTCCTCCGGCAAGGTTTTCAGGAAAGCGGGGTCGCAGAAAACCGCCCGGGGTTGGTAAAACGCCCCGATCAAATTCTTGCCCGCGGGGTGGTTGACCCCCACCTTGCCCCCGATGCTGCTGTCCACCTGCGCCATCAAACTGGTGGGGAGATGCACCAGGGGAACTCCCCGGTGCAGGGTGGCGGCCAGGTAACCGGCCAAATCCCCGGTGACGCCCCCGCCCAGGGCCACAATGACGCTGTCGCGCCCCGCTTTCCCCAGCAACAACAGATCTTCCAGCTGCTCTTTCCGGGCGCGGGATTTATACTGCTCCCCGGCGGGAAAGGTGAGGATGTCGCGGAAACCGCGATGCGGGCGCAACGCCCCGGCGGCGGCCTCTCCGTACAGCGCCGCAACGTTTGAATCGGCGATCACAAAGAGCGCGTGGGCGGGGAAATCGGTTTGCAGGTAAGCGGCGAGAGCAGCCCAGAGGTCCCGCCCGACAAAAAAGGGGATTTCGTGAAGATGCTCCTTAATACGTATGGGCAGCTTCTGCATAGGCCTTTTGCCATTCGATGAAGTGGCGGATTTTATTCATGAGCCGGGAAAACTGTGCCGGGCCGATGGTCTGCCCGGCGTCGGAGCGGGATTCTTCCGGGCGGGGATGTACTTCGATGATCAGGCCGTCGGCCCCGGCTGCCAGGGCGGCAAGGCTCATCGGCTCTACCAGGTCGCGCCGCCCGGTGCCGTGGCTGGGATCCACGATGATGGGCAGGTGAGAGACCGCTTTTACCGCCGGTACTACGTTTAAGTCCAGGGTATTGCGGGCATGGTCGGCAAAGGTGCGGATGCCCCGTTCGCATAAAATCACCTGCCCATTGCCCTCCGCCAGGATGTATTCCGCGCTGAGCAAAAACTCCGTAAGGGTGGCGGCCATGCCGCGCTTCAACAATACCGGCTTGTTCAACCGGCCCACGGCCTTCAGCAAGCGAAAATTCTGCATGTTACGGCTGCCGATTTGGAGAACGTCCGCGTATTCCGCTACCAAGGGAATGTCGGTAGTGTCGATCACCTCCGTGACCACCGCCAGGCCGGTTTCATCGCCGGCTTTGCGCAGCAGCTTCAGCCCCTTTTCCCCTAATCCCTGGAAGCTGTACGGGCTGGTGCGGGGCTTGAATGCCCCCCCGCGCAACAGGTGCGCTCCTTGTTCCTTCACCAGCCGGGCGGTTTCGATGATTTGCGCCTCGCTCTCCACGGAGCAGGGCCCGGCAATAATCACCGGCTCTCCTCCGCCAACGGCGCTGTGGTGGATTTGAATAATGGTATTTTCGGGCCGGTAGTCGCGGCCGGCCAGTTTATAGCTGTACAATTCATTCCTCTCTTCATCCGCGGTTTTGAGCGCCATTTCACTGCTCCTTGCGAAAGTTGCGGGCCTCTCCACGTTTGCGACAGGGCTTTTTACTTCAATCTCACGCGCATAATAGCGATTCGTTCCTTTTTTCCCATTCGCGGTTAGAAAATAATAAACAGCAGGGCGGCAAACCAAGCGGATTTTTAGGTGAGGGGGGCGGCGACAAGCCCGTCCCGCCGC
>WYBG01000041.1 GCA_011526015.1 Deltaproteobacteria bacterium
CACGTGACACATGAGAATTCGAAGTTTTCAGCCGTCCCTGGCGGAACTAATCTTGTATCAGGTCTCTCCCTTTACCCCCGGCTGAAGTCCGGAGCTATGTTCGTTCATCCCCCCGGGATGGCGAATCTTGTTCCACCACGCAAGCCCCATTGGGGCAGGCCCGGCGCCCAAGATTTGCCCTTGATAAACTTGAAAAAAAAGCGTAATATTGTCGCATATTGGAGATTCGTAACGATTTTCGAGGCTGAATTGCATGGCGCTGCTTCCGGCCGCGGCGACAGCAGGGGGTGGAAAGCGCTTAATAGCGCCATCATGCGAGCAGTTATAAATTTCGTCTTGGGTGACGCCGGATAGCGGAGAAGTATAGATGAGCAGGCACCCCCGAAGGGGCTCCAAAGGAGCAAGCCAGGCCGGTATTATTCAAAAACTTGGTTTATGCCTTGCCCGCCCTTCTGGGGCGTGAAGTATGGCATTCTCTAACCACTTAAATCGGTAAACGCTTATGATCGTTCTAACGGAAACCGGGCTTACCCCGCGCATCAAGGAAAATCAGAAAATATATGATGAATATTTCGATGAAGAATACCCGGCGCAACTGGTCAAATATGTACTCGACCCGATTGACAAGTTCTATTTTCGTTCCCGGTTTATCGGGTTCGAGACCATGCCGCAACGGAACAACCCCGATCACCCCCTCATTTGGGCCAGCAACCACTCCGGGATGGCCTTTCCCTGGGATGCGATGATTTTTACTTCTCAGCTATTAAAACGGAATAATCACGAGTTCCAAAATTCCGTGCGGGCCTTAACGGCACCCATGCTTTCCTATTCCAAATTAATGAACCCTTTCCTGATTCCGAATTTCTGGAAAAGATGCGGAGGCATTGATGCCACTTCCCTGAATTTTGAAACCATGATGTTCTACCAGAAATCGAACCTCCTGGTTTACCCGGAAGGTGTGCCCGGCATCGGAAAGGGATTTGATAAAAAATACCAGTTGCAGCGGTTTTCCACCTCGTTCATTCGCATCAGCCTGAAGTACCGCACCGACATCGTTCCCTTCGCCACCGTCAACGGCGAATACATCAACCCCTATAATCTGAAATCCGAGTTTCTCAACAAAATCGTGCAGAAGATCGGCATTCCCTTTCTCCCGGTCGGGCTCATGACCCTGTTGATCCCCTTTCAGCCCTGGTTGTTTTATTTTGGTTTCCCGGCGCAATTGACCTACGTGATGGGCAGGCGCATCAAACCCTACGAAATCGTTGACAAGCCCCTGAAAAAAATTACCGAGCAGGATATTGCCTACCTGACCGGGGTGGTCAAGAATCAAATGCAGGAAGAATTGTATGAGGCGGAGAGAAAATACGGGCAGAAACCTTACCAGGTAAAACACCTTTTCAACGTCTGGGCGAAGAATTACAAAAAATTTCCCTTTTTTGTGTCCTGTTTCTGGCCTTCACTTTTCAATGAGTTTGATCGCTTGTATAAAACCCGCAAAGTAAAAACCGTCAAGGTCAGTTTCCTTTCCGGGATCAGGGCATTTTTCCACAATCCCATGATGTTTGCGTTCTTCCTGCCGATTTTAGGCTGGATTCCGATTTTGATCCATGGACTGAAGGGAAGGCGGCGGAGATGAGAGTGAGAAGTGGCAAGTGAGAAGTGAAAAGTGAAAAGTGAGAAGTGATGTCTCACCTGCCACTTGCCACTTCTAACTTCTCACCTTTTGCCAAACAGCGCCAGCACGATTCCCGCGGCAAACAGGCCGATCCACAACAACGGGTTAGCGCCCTGCACCATGGCAATGACCCCGCCCACGATGCAGGAACCGGCGATCAAACCGCTGCGCAGGCCCGCCAGGGGGTTCTCGCCCGGCGGGGTGTTGACGGTGCGATCCCAGAAACGGGAGCTGTCCGCGATAAGCTCCGGAAGATGGACTGCTACATCCACCAGTTCCGGCATTCCCTGCATGAGCTGGGAGAACAAATTGTCAACGCTGAAATGGCTCTTATAAATGCGCATGATGTGCCGGCGGGAGAGTTTCGGCACGTTCAACACCGGGTCCAAGGTTTTTCCCACCCCCTCGAAGGTTACCAGCGCCTTCACCATCAAGGTCATTTCCACCGGGAAGAAGACGTGGTATTTCCCCCCGATGGCCAGGGATTGCAGGATCACCCTGGCGAGGCTGAAATCCCCGTTGGCGGCGTGGAGCAGGTAGCGCCGGAACAGATCCGCTACCGCCCGCTTGAAACCCTCCGGATCGCCTTTTTTGCCCACCGTGGCCATAGAAAGCAGGTGCTTGGCGGTTCTCTCCACGTCGCCGTTGACCAAGGCGTAAAAATAGTGCAGCATGTTGCGCTTCATCTTCTCATCGAAGCGCCCTACCATGCCTAAGTCGATGAAGCCCAACTTCGGGCCGGGAAGCACGATCAGGTTGGCGGCGTGGAGGTCGGCGTGGAAAAACCCGTCCTCGTAGAGCATCTTGATGATCGCCCCCGCGCCTAAGTTGATGACTTTGCGCTGGCTGGCCTTGCTCAGCTCGAAAATAGAGGGCTGGTTGGGTTTGATCCCGTTGAAATACTCCATGCACAGCACGTCGCGAGAGCTTAGTTCGCGGTAAATCTTCGGAAAAACGATGTTGCCTTGCTTCGCAAAATTGGCCGCGAAAATTTCCGCGTGGTCGGCTTCGCACTCCAGGTCGATCTCTTTTTCGGTGTAATTACAAAACTCGCTGATGATCAGCCGGGGCTGGTAGCGGGGGATGATCCATTCCAGAAGGGTGGAGAGCATTCGCAGCAGTTTTAGATCCGAGAGCACGGTTTCCCGGATGCCTGGCTTGATCACTTTGACCACTACCGGCTTCCCCCGGTGGGTGGTGGCGCGGTGGGTCTGGCCGATGGAGGCGCTGGCCAGGGGCTGCTCCCGGAATTCGATGAACAGTTCCCGCAGCGGCGCGCCCAGGCTCTCCTCGATGGTCTTGCGGATCATCGTAAAGGGCGCTGCCGGGAGTTGATCGAGCAGTTTTTTCAATTCGTCGGTGACGTGGGAGGGCAGGATGTCTTCCCGGATGGCCATGATCTGGCCGAGCTTGATGTAGGTGGGGCCTAACATTTCCAGGCGGCGGCGCAACTGCACTTCAAAAGGCTGCTTGCGAAGCTCTTTTTTAAGGAAAATTTTCAAAAAAGAGGCAAAGAGCCAGGCCCCGGCAAAACGTACCCCTTTGCGCCGGTAGGCGGGACGGGCTTTTACGGAGGCAACCCGCGCTCCGATCATCAAGCCGATGCTATGCTTATAGAGCAGAAAAAGACGCCTTCCTACGCCTTTATAATATGAAAGAGGTTTTAGCGCCACACTGGTAATTCGCTTGCGTTAAAAGGTTCGAGATCATTTTTCGATTTTTTACATCTCTCACCCCAACTTATTTTCCCGCTAAGGTTATCAAAAAAAAACGAAAAATGAAAGGCATTAAAAAACACCCCCGCACCGGCGAGCCGGGAGGAGGGTGCGTATTCCG
>WYBG01000358.1 GCA_011526015.1 Deltaproteobacteria bacterium
ATTATAGCGATGGGGAA
The DNA here is from genome assembly GCA_011526015.1 of Deltaproteobacteria bacterium. Taxonomy (GTDB): domain Bacteria; phylum Calditrichota; class Calditrichia; order RBG-13-44-9; family J075; genus JABWBP01. The sequence goes on from WYBG01000358.1 coordinate 18, forward strand.
ACACCTCTTCCCATTCCGAACAGAGTCGTTAAGCCCATCCGCGCCAATGGTACTGCCCCGGTAACGAGGTGGGAGAGTAGGTCGTCGCCAGAGTACTTTTTGAAAAGCGCCTTGTGAATATCACAAGGCGCTTTTTTTATTGGTAATTCCGCACCTTTTCCGCTCTATTGTATTTATCCTGAAATTACTCTCCCAACCCATTGAATATACTACTTCCTGTGCACGTTCTTATGCTTCGCTCAGGTTAATCCGCCTATTCAGATTAAATCACACGACGCATAACTGTACCTTCCGGTACGTTTCTCCGTACGTTCCGGGGCAAAAGGAAAGAAGACCGGGGAGGAAACGGCTTTCTATAAGTTCAGTTTTAACAATGGAATATTTAATGCCGGGCTGCTTTGGCACAATGATTGTTTTTAATAATTCCGAACCAGAGGAATGAGATGATGAAACGGTTAAATTTATTTACCAAAATACTGACATTTTTGCTCCTGGCAGGAAGCGCATCCGGCCAGAACCAAAACATCGATCTCAAGCTGGCCAATTTGAGGTCGATGTTAGACAGAACTGCCGCCATTATTCGCTTGTTACCGGATTTCCCGAACAATACCACCAGAACCGCTATTGAAGCCAAGTTGCAAGAAGCCGAAATGCGCTACCAGGAAGCCGTGGAACTCGTTCACAACCAGCAAATCCCCCGGGCAAGGATTGCGATTGCCCAGGCATACGCACTGTTGCAACAAATCGAAGGATTGATCAAACAGCACCCGGTGTTCAAACTCAAATTCCAGGAGCAATTGGACCGGAAAATCCAGCAGGCCGAAGAGGCGGTTCGCAGCAATCAGAACGAGGAAGCCCTTTATATGCTGAACCGGGCGCGATTTTTCAGGCGGCAGGCCTATTTCCTGTTCCGCCAGGGGCGAACCTACCAGGCGATCGAATACTACCGGCTGGCGATGCACTTTTGTGACCAGGTTTTTAAGCTGGTTGACCCCGGCAGCGGCCTGAACCGCGCGATCTCCGAGGAAGAGTGGCGGAATTTTTATTGGGATACCCAATTACTGCTCGAACGAGCGAAAAATTTACACGACTCCGCCCCTGGCGATGGCCAGGTAAAAAGTATGCTGCAACGCGCCGAGAGGGAAATTCGCGACGTTCAGAAATTATATGAGAAAAAAGAGTATGCCGCCGCAGGCCAAAAACTCGTGGCGATCAATCGTATGCTGTACCGGATTATCGATATGCTGGATCAACTCCCCCGGCAGGAGAGCGAGCGAATGCGAATGGACCTAGAATCGCTCGAGTTCTCCTTACAATCCGTTCGGGAGAAAATGTCCGATCAGCCTGCCCCCGCGATTCAAAAATTATATGAGCGGTCGGAGAGCTTGCTCAACCAGATCCGCTCCCATATCGCGCAAGACCAACCCCTTTTGGCTCGCCGGAAGATGTTTTTTGCAAACCAGCTAACATTGCGAATGTACCGCATGTTGGAAGAGCGGCCGAACGATCAACCCCAGGAAATCGAAAACCAGATCCTGGCTACGCGCCGTGAAATGGCGGAATTGAAACAACAATCAACCCCGGGCGCAACTGCCGAAGCTTTCTTAGGATTGATGGAGCAAAATTTGCAAAATGCGGAAACCGCTTTCCAGAAAGGGGAATATTTACAAGCCTCTTACCATCTTCTGATCACCCGGCGGCTGATTTTGAAATATCATCGCCTTGCCGGGCTGGAAAATCGCGGAGACGGGGAGCCGGAAACGGTTCGGCAGGAGCTGCAACGATTGGCGGATTTGCTGCAGCGGTTCCAGGCCGACGATGTGAATGACGAGGAAACGGACATTCGTTACCGGAACGCCGAACAGTTGTACCAACTGGCGGAGCAGGCATTTCAGAAAAGAGAGTGGCATACTTGCCGCGAATTAACCGATTTAGGTATCAACCTACTAACTAAATAAGTGCTTTTTCTCAGGGCCCGAAGAGAAGTGCGATCAATCCGAAATCAAATCAAAATCAGGAGGTAATTAGTCATGAAACGCTTAATTGGTCTGATGGCAACAATCCTGTTGGCAATGCTGCTGATGCTCGGTTGTGAGAAAGATTCCTCCCAGCCCCTGGCGGAAGATGACGAATCGGTCGTAACGCAAATGGCGCAGGAAGAGGATGATGAATATCTCTTCGACGAAGGAATCGACGACGGCAGCGAAGATAATATGTACGACGGTTACAGCTCCTTCGGCAAAGTTTCCACGCCGATCGATTCCGTAAAGCGCTTTGGCAGAAAGGTGCTTCAGCGCCCGCGGCGGGTGGTAACCGATGTCCGGCGGATCGGGCCGGATACTATAAGGGTATTTACCGCCCGGGAGTTTGTCGGCCAGTTCGTGATCTTTGCTAAACCGAACGATTCCACGATGGTGCGCTACACCAAACCCTTGCGGCACGTGGTTCGCCGCGTCGCGCTCTACGTGAGACGGAACCCCAATGAAGTTACCGGGCGGCGCGGGTGGGAGCTGGCCGAGGTTTCATTAGGCCAGGGAAACAGCCTTCCCATGGCGAGCATCGAGATTAAGGAAATAACCGTCGCCGGCAGCGGGGGAGTGAGCGTGGTCTATACCAATCCCCTGCAAACCATGCTGAGCGTCCCCGACGATATTCTGCTCTTCAGCCCCGGCGAAACCGTAACGGTACAGGTTAAGTTGTCCAATTCTACCCTCAACCCGGTCGATCCGTTGGGAAACGGCTCCACCGAAACCGTGCTGCTCCACTACGGGGTGAATCGCCAGCACCATGCCCGCAAACGGTTTGAATACGCAGGAGTGGATCCGGTTACCGGCGACCAGGTGTACCAGGGAAGCTGGACTATCGGCCAGCAGCCCTTCCGGCTGCGCCACACGGTGGTGGATGCGATTGATAACGGCACCATTTTTGACGATGACGCCGCCACCTATCCTTATAACTCCACTACCTGGAGCGCTCCCTACCGGGTAATACCATAGATAATTCTCCCAGGCATGAAAAAACCCCGCGGCTGCCGGTTTCTCTACCGGCAGCCGCTTAATTAACGGTTCAGATAAACGGTTTTTGTGGAATCCCATGCTTTCTGGCGCCCCGGCTCGTGACACATTTTCGCTTTCGATGACTCGGAGAACCCCTCTGCTCCTGGCGATCCTGGCCGCCCTGGCATGGGCAGCCGGCAGCCCGGCAGCCGCCCAGCCCGTTTCTGACTCTCCCACCGATTCGCTATCCCTCCTGGAACGGAATTTGTACGAATCCGGCCTTGCGCGGGTCGAAACGCTGCTACTCCGGCAGCCGCAAGACAGCTTGATTTACCAGTTGCTGGAGGACGCCCGGGCGCTGGCGGCGATAAAAAATTGGCGCGAGGGCCAGGATATTCTGAATACCATCCTGGCGCTCTACGAAACCGCGCAAGCAATGGATGGCGGCGCGGAGTTGAGTTTTGGTGAGAACCCTACCCCCGATAGCGGAACAATCGACCCCAATTACAATTTTTCCTCATTGTCCATATTCGACCCGGAGCCGCGTTTCCAGATCGAAAGCGGCATCGATTATTCCCGCCAGGAATTCGAGGTTACTTTTCTCGAAAATGACAGCGTCATCGCCGAAGAATTGCAAAATCCCTATTTCAGCATTGCTTATTACCGCCCCATCTTTGCCGGCGGGCAGCCGCTCTTGCTGAACCAGCGCCTGCGCCTGGATAACCAGTTCATCAATTACGATATTTTTCTTTCCACGGAAAAACGTACCCTGAAGCGGGTCGCCCGCCTGGAGCTGGACGGGGGGTATTTCCATGCCCGAACCGCGCAGGAACCGGATTTTTTCGATAGCCGCGCGATGTTGTTTTACGGAAATCCTTACGATACCCGGAATCGTTGGTATCTTAGCCTGACCGGGCGTTATAAGGGATATTCCGAGCCGGGAAGTTTTAGCGGGGATATTGTTTCCGTCGGGCTGAACACCTACTACGAGCATTTTTTCGATTTTACGAATTCGCTTTCTTTCTCCTGGATGCCCGGTCTTTACCGTGAATCCGGGGAAACCGGCTACCGCTACACCCAGAACCGGCTGGCCGGGTTTTACCGCTTGTGGAAAAATTATAACCGCTACCTGGAAGTGGGCGCGGAAACCGCTTACCAGGATTTTGACAACGTGGTTAGCGACGAGCCATATCAGAATGCGTACCTGGCGTTCGAACCGCGCGCAGAGTTCGAGTGGGCGTTTCTCTCCTGGTGGGGAATCCACCTGCGCAGCCGCCTGGAGCGCCGCGATTACCGCAGCGCCGACGCCGTCAACCCGAATATCAGCTATCTCAACTTCGAGGCGATCCAAAAAATTTACCTCGGCAGCCTGAAGTCATTCGGGATCGGCTATTTCCGGGAGCAGCAAACTCACCGCGCCGCTAACCGGGAAGACCAACCGATTGTGGAGCAAGCGGATTTCATCTCTAATGGGCTGGCGCTCACGGCGGAGTATCTCAACCTTTCGGGAACGTTGATCAGCGCGGAATACCGGGTGAGTTGGCGAGATTATCCCCATGCGCAATACTCCCTGCTCAGCTCCTATTATTCCGACCGCCTGGTACATTCCCTCGGCCTGTTCGGCTGGATTCCCCTCAGTCGGCGCTGGCAACTCCAGCTATTCGCCAATTACGACAACGACCAGGACCGCGAATTCGAGCACAACGACAATCGGAACACGATTTTGAATGTGGGAGTGGTGTATAAGTTTTAGGGTCAGTAGGCAGTGGCAGTGGGCAATTTTGCCTCCTGCCCCTGCCTACTGCCAACTGACCTTCCCTGCCCCAATCATCTCCACTGCCTTTTGGATGCGCCGCCGGCGGGTTTCCGGTTTTTTGGCGCTTTCGATCCACTGCACGTATTCTTTGCGGTGGGTGTAAGCGAATTTCTCGAATATCGCTTTCGCCATGGGATTTTGTTCCAGCGCCGCCTGGAAATCCTCCGGCACCGCGACGGTGCGCGGTTCAGTATCTCTCTCCAGCGCCACCTGCACGGTATCACCGATGGTTTTCCCGATGGCTTTCTGCACGTCTTTGCGCACGATCAGAATGTGGCGCCCCCCGCCCATGGGCGCGATGGAACCGCGGTAAGGATGCCCATCGAAGGTCGCTTTGACTTTCACCTGGCCGCGGGTTCCGTAGGCCTCTTCCACGTCAAAGGGAATTTCCACGTACGCGCCCCCGCCCCCGGCGTCGAGGATTTGGGCGAGGAATGTATGCTCGGGCACGTTACCTCCGCAATTTCGGTAAGCAAGACAAGGAGTGCAAAATTTATTTTGCACAGGCAGTGCAGAATTTCTGCACTCCAAACCCCTTTCACATTCAGTATTTTGGTTCCACTCAGATAATAATACCAGCGCACTGCAAAATCAACTGAACAATAAACCCGGCAAGGAAATTCCCGGCTTGGTTATTTGCCGTAAAACCGCTACATTTCAGGGCAAGTTTGGAGGCGGAGATGCCGAGAAGGTGAGTAAAGATTGCTGGCTCCTGGCCGGCAGTAGAGGTTGCCATACGACGTGACAGCCCCGGCAGCATCCAGGCTTTCGGGAGGTTTTATCTGGCCATTATCATGTGAAATAAGGAGGGAAATTTTTTAGGGTCGTTTTCCAACTTGCTTTCTTCCGCGAAGCGCTATATTTTCAAACCACTGATATAGGGAACCGGAGAATTGAGATGGATTTACATGAGCGCATTTCCATAAACCCGGCGATATGCCACGGCGAACCCTGCATTAAGGGAACGCGAATTATGGTCAGCAACATTTTAGCGGCCCTGAGCGAGGGGCTTGCGATAGAGGAAATCCTTCAAGATTTCCCGGGCATCACCGCGGATGATGTTCTTGCCTGTATTGCATTTGCAAATGACCTGGTTATGGAAAAAGATTGGTTCTCCGAGAGCAAAACCATTCCCTCCCCATGAAATTTCTGGTTGACCAAAACGTTCGATAAATCTCCACCTTCATCGTATCGATTATCCGAGTAGCAGGATGCTGTTGCATTCTAATCACACCAATCAGGGCTTGATGGTCTCTCAAAATCCGTTTCCCGGTGCATTGCACCGGGCTATCATATTCCGCCCCGTTGGGGCTTTAAAAGATGTGTGCGGAGAGTAGCCCGCCTGCCGGGGAGTACCGAACTGTGGCTGAAAGTCGCTATAAAACCAAACCTAACCACAATTCACCCGTAGTGCGTAGTTGTGAAACATCAGGAGGACGCACATGGGCACACAGACACGTTTACATGACCTTTGGCGGATCATTGCCGCAGCTATTTTCATTTTGCTGAGCGCCATTTTACTGAACGGTTGCTCGAAAGATACCACCCCGGTGGTGGTGGATGAGAACCAGTTGGAATATGTTACCCCCGAATCGGTAGGGTGGTCTTCGGCAAAATTGGAAGAGGCCCGGCAATTCGCGGAGCAGAGCGGCTACGCCGCGGTAATGGCGCTGTATGACGGGAAAGTCTTTTTTTCCTGGGGCAATAGTACCCGCAATTACCTTTGCCATTCCATCCGCAAACCCTTCCTGGGCGCGCTGTACGGGATTCACCTTCAGCGCGGGAATATCGACCCGGAGGCCACCCTGGAACAATTGGGCATCGATGACATCCCGCCCGCCCTCACTCCCCAGGAAAAGCAGGCCGCGGTGCGGGACTTGCTGAAATCCCGCTCCGGGGTGTATCACGAGGCCGCGGCGGAGGATTCCTCCATGATCGCTGCCCGCCCGCCCCGGGGAAGCCATGCCCCGGGAACCTTTTTCTATTACAATAACTGGGATTTCAACGCCCTGGGAACGATTTTCGAGCAGGAAACCGGGCGGAAAATTTTCGAGGAATTCAAGCGCGAGATTGCCGATCCCATCGGAATGGAAGATTTCAGCGTCGCTAATTGCAGCTATGAATATGAACCGGCAAAATCCCTCCACCCGGCCTACTCTTTCCGCATGAGCGCCCGGGACATGGCCCGCTTCGGGGCGCTTTATCAGAAAAATGGAAAATGGAAGGATGCGCAGATCGTGCCCGAAGCATGGATTGCGGAGAGCACCACGGTCTATTCCATCACGGACAGCGCCGCGGGAATCGGGTATGGTTACTTGTGGAGAATTTTCCCGGAGGGTTCCGCGGTTGCGCAAATGGTCGGTTACCCGGGATATTACCATACCGGGGTGGGGATTCACGCCCTCATTATCATTCCGGCGCTAAAACTGGTGCTGGTGGAACGGTATGATACCGATGGGGTGTGGAGCGATCCGGGAGAAGTGGGACTTCAATTAGGGTTGATGATCATCAATGCCCGAATACCCGGTTAGATTTGCGTGTAATCCAAATACTGCAAGCAGAAAAACACCCGGAGTGCTCCAAATGACTGGCTTTGCAAAATGAATTTTGTGGCAAAGCCAGTCCCCGGGGGCACTTCTTTTCCACTTTAGCTCACTTTAGGCACTTTAGTTCACTTCTCCTCAAATCTCCACCTTCATATCAATGGGAATCTCGTCCCGCAGCTCCTTCAGCCATTTTTCAAACTGCTGGGTGGTTTTGAACTCGATGGCGTATTGCTCGATCTGCTGCCAGTCGTTCTCCAGGCTGAGGGTGCGGGCTTCCTGGCGGCCGTGCAGCATCACGATGTGGTAGCCGAAATCGGTTTTGAAGGGTTCGGAGATTTCCCCCGCTTGAAGGGGCTTAATGGCCGCGTCGAAGGCCTTGATCTGGAAGGAGCCGGTCGCGAATTTCCCCAGGCGGCCTTTATCCTGCGCCGCGTTGGGATCGTTGGAATTTTGCAGCGCCATTTCTTCGAACGTCGCCTCGCCGGCCAAAATTTTGCGGCGGATTTCCTTCAAGCGTTCCGCGGTGCGGCTGTCATCCTCCGCGGTGGGCTGCAAGCGGATCAAAATATGGCGCACGTGAATGCGCTCCCCTTGGCGCTCGATCATTTGAATGATATGAAATCCGAACTGGGTTTGCACAATATCGGAAATCTGCCCCGGCTCCAGTGTAAAGGCGACCTCTTCGAACTCCTTTACTAAATCGCCGCGTTTGACCCATCCCAAATCCCCCCCGCTGGAGGCGGAGCCGGGATCCTCGGAATATTGGCCGGCCAATTCCACAAAATCCTGCCCCTGGTTCAACAGTTCCTTAACCTTTTCTATTTTGGCGTACCCGGCCTGAAAACTCTCCTCGCTGGGGGTGATTTGCAGCAGAATGTGGGAAATATCCACGGTTTCATCCTGCCGGGGGAGGCTGTCCTGGTATTGATAAAAGAAATTTTCCACCTCCCGGCGGGACACTTTGATATTGGAGAAATGTTTCTGGCGAAGCTGTTCGATAATCATGCGATTCTCGATCTGCTGGCGCAGCTCTTTTTTGATCTGCACCAGGGGCATTCCGTAGTAACTTTCCAGGCGTTCCTGGGAACCGGCCTGCTGGATAAAATTGTTGATTTGCTGCGACAAAACCTGGTCCACCCGCTCGTCGTCCGCCTTGATAGTGTCTTCCTGGGCTTTGATCAAGAGCACTTTTTCATCTACCAGCCGCGCCAGAATCTCCTGGCTCAGGCTTTTGAGCAGTTGAGGGTCCTTATAGACGTTGACCTTGTTTTGCATGCCATATTGGGCAATCAAGGTGTTCAGATCCGATTTCAGGATGATCTGGTTGCCCACCACCGCGGCGATGCCGTCCACCGACTGCTGGGAGCGTAGCGTTCCGGCCGCGAGCAGGGCGAATGCTATCGTAAAGAATATGGGAATACGTTTCATATCTCTCTCTATACAGGTTTCAATTCAGGTTACCAAAACACCAAAACACTAATCCACCCTCTCACAAAATGTTCTCATAATGGGTCTCCGCATCAAACTCCTGGCGGATTTTTTCCTTTAGCATTTTGATGGCCTCTTGGCGGCGGGCGATTTGCAGGCGGGTTGCAATCTCGCCGCGCACTAATTCCAGGGCGGTTAATGATCCGGCCGGCTGGCGGTCGAGCACTTGCAAAAAATGATAACCGTCTTCGGTGCGGATGGGACCGTAAACTCCGCCGCTTTGCGCGCCGCGGATGGCCTGCTTGAATTTCTCCCGCAACTGCTCCAGGGGCACGTAGCCCAGGTCCCCGTTTGGCTCCACAATGCGATTTACCTGCCGGTCCAGGTAGTTTTTCTTGATCACGTCCGGTAAAGATTTAGATTGCCGGATTTCGTTGACGATGGTATTATCCAACTGCTCGAAATAGAGGTGAACCAGGTGAACTTCATCCATTTTCCGTTTGAATTGCCCGGGGTTGGCAGTGTAATACTCCTCGATTTCCCCCTCGGCCACCGGAAAGCTGGCCCTCATTTTGGAATCTAAGAATTTCGACGCCAGCATATCCGCCTCCAGGTTGCGGATTTGCCAGATCTCCCGGGGGGATAGCTCCATCCCCTCCTGGGCGGCTTTGCGCGCCAGGGTCTGGTTATCCACCCACTGCTCCACAATACGGTGAATAAAAAATTCCCGGTCCTCTCTCTCCAGGGTTTCGGGCGTGAGGGAGAGCACCATATCGCGGGTTAAGTAAGCGTCGCCGACCCGGGCGACAATTTCTCCCGGCTTGGGATTGCTGCCGCAGCTTGCCAACAACATAGCCGCCGCCGGGAATAACACCGCCATTCTCAGAAACTTGATCTTCATATAATGCTAATGGTCCTCGGGTAAATGGTTCTCGATGCTCGATGCTGGATACTCGATATTCCTTGACTAAACATATTTGGCTGTCCAGTATCGAATATCGAGCATCCCGCATCCAGTATCGAGCATCGAATATCGAGCATCGCGCTTCAGCTAATGCTCCGCAAAATCGATTCGTTGATCCGATAGCTATACTTTTTGCGGATATCCGTCATCAGTTGTTCGCGGGCTTCGTTCCGTTTCTGGTTGGCGAGTACGCTATTGATGCTGCTGCGCACCTCCTCCAGCGGTTTTAACTGTTCCGGCTGATGCTCCCCGGTTTTGATAATGTAGAGGTTCCCTCCCGAAAGAACCGGCCCGGCGTACTGGTTTGGGCCGATTTCAAACGCTTTTTCAACCACCTCTTTGAATTGAGAGTTCCGGGTTTGGTAACTCAAATCCAGCCGCCCGGCTATTCCTTTCAGTTCTTTGCCATAACTTTTGAAGAGGGTGGGAAAATCTTTGCCTTTTTTGGCCTGGCGCAGCGCTTCCCGGGCGGCGGCTTCGTCTTTCACCGGAAGCTGCCACACCTGGATGCGCTCCGGCGTCTTATACTTGTCCTGGTTGGCGTTATAATAGGCAACGATTTCATCCTCGCTGACGGCGATATCCTGGCTGACCCCGTGCTTTTCGATCATTTGCGACAGGCGGGAAACCCGGAATTTCTCCAGCGCTTCCTCGACCTTTTCCCGCTTCGCAAATCCGCGCTTCTGGCTCTCCAGCGCCCAGGCTTCCAGGTTCATCTGCCGGGAAATAAAGCCATTCTTCAATTCATCGGGGGTGAGGAATTTGCGGTAGTCGAATTTCAGCCGCTCTTTAAAGGCGTCGATGAAATCACCGGCTTCGTACGCTTTGCCGTCAATTGTCGCCAGCGCGATTTCCCGTTCCTCGGCGGTGAAATCGCTGATTTCGTGCTCGGGCTTCTCACCCCAGGTTCGCAAAATTTCCACAAACCGGGCGATCTCCGCGTCGGAAATCTCCAACCGGTATTTCTCTTGAAACTCTTTGGAGTAGCGATCAAACAACTCGGTTTCCCGGGGACGCAGAATGCCGCGCAAGGTTTGCTGCAACTCCCCTTTGACGCTTTCATAATCGCCGGTTTTGGGAATGGGCTGCACGCTGAGGATTTTCAATACCATCACCCCATGGTCTTCGGTTCTGATCGGGCCCACCACGTCGCCGGGGGCGGCATTGAACACCGCGCTGTCCACCGCGGTGGTAAAACGCCCGATGGCGTACGGTTTCAATAGCACGCTGACCCGTTTGTTGTCGGTCAGCTCCTCTGCGGTTTTTTGGGGTTCGGGGCTGGCGGCCAGTTGATCCCGGTATTGCCGGGCCAGCGTTTCCGCCTCCTCCAGGGCGCGGGGGTTATTGATGATCCGCGCCTGGTTATACCCCACGTGGAGCACCACCGCTTCCACGTTCCGGTGTTTCCACTCATAATACTGCTTCAACAACTTTTCCGGTAAAATGTTGGAGACGATTACCGTGGTATAGAGCTCGTTGGCGAGAGCAATTTTGCGATAATTGCTCAATTCTTTTTGATATTCGGGGTCTTCATCATAATCATTTTTGATCGCCCATACCACTTTGCGCCGTTCTTCCAGCAGCTTTTCCAGGGTTTTCTGCCGGTCTTCCAGCGAAACATCGGCCAGGTTCTTGCCGCGGTATTCTTCCTGAAGCTTATCGCGCAATTCTTTCACGGTGATTTTCTCGCTCTCTATCCGGGCAACCACTTTGTCGTCCTCTTTCTGGCATTGAAGGAAGAAAAACAGCAGGGGAATGAGCAGCGACCAGCGAATGAATTTTCTCATTAGGGACTCTCCTTATATGGCTTGATGTACCGTAAGGACCTCAAAGGTTTCAGAAACCTTTGAGGTCTTATAAAAGCCGAAAAATTTATGCCCCGCTCACAAGTTACGCAAGAAGTATTTTGCAAAGCCCATGCGGTCTTTTTCGGTTCTTCCGTTCAGGGTCACCAGCGCTTTCAACTGCTCGGTCTGCACGAATTTCAGGGGGGCCATGGTTTGGTTGATGTAACGGGGCAGTTCTTTTTCGATAAAGGCGTCGCGGGCGCTGGCGCGTTCGTCGAAAACGATGGTCATCTGGCTCTTGCGAATTTTTACCTGCTTGATGAACAACTGCGAGGCCAGTTTTTTGATCCGCACCATTTCCACCAGGTTCTCCGCCGGCTCCGGCAGGGGGCCGAAACGGTCGCGCAGTTCATTCACCAGGTTGTCGATGGAGCTAAGCGCGTCGAGGTTGAGCAAACGGTGGTAGATGATTACCTTTTCGTTGGGGGAGGGGATGTAATCGTCCGGGAAATACATTTCCATATCGATCTCTACCGAGGCATCCACAATCGGCATGCGGGATTGGATGAAATTCTCCGGCAGCTTCTCTTCCTGGATCGCTTCCACCGCTTCGCGGAGGGTTTTCTGGTACAGATCGTAGCCCACGGCGTTGATGTGCCCGCTCTGGCTGTGCCCCAACAGGTTGCCGGCCCCGCGGATTTCCAGGTCGCGCATGGCGATTTTCATCCCCGAGCCTAAGTCGCTGAACTCTTCGATGGCGTAGAGACGCTTCAGGGCCAGGTCGTTCAGCCGTTCCTGGGGCGGGATGATCAAATAAGCGTAGGCCTGGCGGTCGGAGCGCCCCACCCGCCCGCGCAACTGGTACAACTGCGCCAGCCCGAACTTGTCCGCCCGGTTGATGATGATGGTATTGCAGTTGGGTATATCCAGCCCGTTTTCGATGATCATGGTCGCCACCAACACGTCGATGCGCTTGTGGTGGAAATCGTCCATGATCTGTTCTAACTGGTGCTCGCGCATCTGCCCGTGCGCAATGGCAAACCGCGCCCGGGGAACGATGTTGCGCAGCATCCCTGCCACCGCCTCGATGGTCTGTACCCGGTTGTGCACAAAAAACACCTGCCCGCCGCGCTCGATCTCGTAGGTGATCGCTTTGTAGATGAGCTGCTGGTCCCAGGTGGTGATTTCGGTGATAATCGGGCGGCGGTTGTTGGGCGGGGTATCCACAATGGAGAGGTCGCGGGCGCCCATCAGGGACATGTGCAGGGTGCGGGGAATGGGCGTGGCGGTAAGGGTGAGGGTGTCCACGGTGACTTTCAACTGCTTCAAGCGCTCCTTGTGGGTGACCCCGAACCGTTGCTCTTCGTCCACGATCAGCAAGCCCAGGTCTTTGAACGCCACGTCTTTGGAGAGCAGCCGGTGCGTGCCGATAACGACGTCCACTTCTCCGCCGGCCAGCTTTTCCAGCGCCCGCTGCTGCTCCGCCCGGCTGCGAAAGCGCGAGAGCACCTCGATTTGCAGGGGGAAATTGATCATCCGCTCCGTAAAGGTGGTGTAATGCTGCTGCGCCAGGATGGTAGTGGGCACTAACACCGCCACCTGCCGTCCGTCCATCACCGCTTTGAAAGCGGCGCGAATAGCCACCTCGGTTTTTCCGTAGCCCACGTCGCCGCACACTAAGCGGTCCATCGGGCGGGGGGATTCCATGTCCTGCTTTACCTCTTCCGCGGCCCGGGCCTGGTCGGGGGTATCCTCGAAAGGGAAGGAGGCTTCTAACTCCTTCTGCCACAAACCGTCCTCGCTGAAGGCGTGGCCCTCCTGCGCCAGCCGTTTGGCGTACAGCTCCACCAGGTCGCGGGCGACGTGCTCCACGGATTTGCGGGTGCGCCCCTTCACCCGCTCCCACTCCGCGCTGCCCAACTTGGTCAATTTGGGCTGGAAACCCTCCTCGCTGACGTAGCGCTGAATGCGGCTGAGCTTGTCTAAGGTGACGTAGAGGGCGTCATCGTCCTCGTAGAGCAGTTTGATACACTCTTTTTCGATGCCCGCCACCTGGATGCGCTCCACGCCCACGTATTTGCCGATCCCATAATCGATGTGCACCACGTAATCGCCGTATTCTAAGGTTTGCAGGCTGCGGATCAAGCTGCCGGAAATTCGCAGGCGGCGCTTGCGCCGGCGCATGCGCAAACGGTTGAAAATCTCATGGTCGGTAAGGCACTGGATGGAGTGTTGCGGGAGGGTGAATCCCTGGTGCAGGCCCCCGTCCAGGAAGGTGAGCGGGGGAAGCGCGCCCATTTCCTGCTCTAAAATATCCTCTAAGCGGCTGCGGGAGGCCTCACCGTCGTGGAGAATGTAAATTTTTTGCGGTTTTTCACCACTCCCTGCTTGCAGGCTGCGCTGTAAGTGTTCCACCAACAGTTTGACGTTTCCGTGAAAAACCGGGGGAGGGGAGGCATGAAAGTGCAGGTCGAGCTTTTCGGCGATTTCGGATTGCGGATTTCGGATTTCGGATTGGGGATTTTCGATGGCCGATGGCCGATGGCCGATTTCCGATGGGGAATGAGGGATTGCGGATGGTTCGACTGGAGTGTATCCTGAGCCTGCCGAAGGGCTCACCGCAGGTTTGGGATGAAGGGGCGGGTCGGATTGGAAGGCGGCGAGAGGCGATTCCGGGTTGTCCGAGGCCCGCAGGTGGGAATGAAATACGTGCTGAAATTTTTTTACCGCCCCGGTGAGCTGGGCCAGGGGAAGGTAGTACGCTTCCGGGGAAGCGATGTTGAGTTCCCCTTTGCGCTCCTCGAAACGGGCGCTCGCCTCTTCCCACCACTCCTTCAAGTGCCGACGGCAGCGTTCGATATCTTCCCAGAAAATAATCGACCAGGGAGGGAAGTAATCGAAAATCAGCGCATTTTCCGCCTGCCCGGCGATCTTGCCCACCATGCGCATTTTTTCGATCTGCTGGATGGAAAGCTGCGAGAGCACGTCGAACTCCCGGATGGATTCGATAGTGTCGCCGAAAAATTCCAACCGGTGCGGCGCTTCGGACTCGAAGGAGAAGACGTCGATGATACCCCCGCGCACGCTGAACTGCCCGATCTCGTCGATGATGGGAACGCGCTGATAGCCGTTCTCTGCCAGCCATTCGATCAGCAAATCGCGCCCGAAATCTTCGCTCACCTTCAGTTGCAGGATGTTCTTCTTGAATGCCGCCGGGTCGGGAACCCGGCGCAGCAGCCCCGGCGGGGTGGTAACGATGACCGGGGCGGGCTGCTCCACGGCCGCGGCCAGAGCGTTCAGCCTCATGCTGTAAAGCGCCGGGGTGAAGAGCCCCTTATCGAAGGGCACCACCTCGGCGGAGGGAAAATAGACCGCCTGGGATTCGGGCATGAAGGAGCGCAGGTCATCTACTAACTTTTCCGCGGCGTCGCCGTCCGGCTGCACCGTTAAGATGGGGCAATTGCGGGTTTCTTTGATGAAATTGATCGCCGCGGCCTGGAAGGATCCATACAGCCCCTTCACCCGGATAGCAGGTTTTTGCTCTAACAGTTTTTGAAATTCCGCAAATTCCGGCAGGTCGTAAAGAACAGGTTTTAACTTTAGCATATTGAAGCCATAAGGAGTGTTCCAAAGGAATGGCTTTGCCACAAGACTTCAGCTTTGCACAGCTTTGTACGTTTTTGCGCACACTCCGATGGTGTAATTTTTACAATCGCGGTTATAAACCCCGCGCTACTGCTCGAATTTAAGGTAGTCGAGAATTGCCATTTTGCTATCGGCAGTCAGAACCATTTTCAGGGCGGTGTTCAATTTATCAATGGAATGGATGGTTTGGATAAAGGCTTTTTCATCTTCGTCCAACCCAAACCGGGCAGACAGAAGCATGATCAACACCTCTTGCTTGTCCAATATGAATCCCTTTTCGATTCCTTCCCGGAGCCCTTCCTGTCTCCCTTCCTGTTTCCCTTCCTGTCTCCCTTCCTGTTTCCCTTCCTGTCTCCCTTCCTGTTTCCCTTCCTGTTTCCCTTCCTGTCTCCAGCGCTGGGCTAAAGTGGGCATAATATCTTCTCCTTTGATTTCACTTTCTTCCAATATTTTCAGCAACTGCTTCGCGGGGAGGTCCCGCGTCTCCGCAATGTAGATCAGCAAAAAGTTAACCTGCTCTTTTTCCTCGATCAAGCCCATTTTGTTCCATAACCGCACTACTTGCCGGATGGTCTCCACATCCTTGCGGTAAGCGCCTTTCATCAACAACATGGCTGAAAGCAAAAATACATTCTCTTTTAAAGGGCGGCTGCTTTCTGTTTCCCAATCCCAGCGGTTGGCGTCGAAGAGGAGGTATTCAAAATTGAGCAGAAAGCGGCGCAGTTCTTTATTCACTGCAAACTGTTCCGCAAATTGGGTGGGCAAATTCCAACGTCCTTTGCCGTGATAAAAAACCAGCGGAAGAATCACCCGCAGCGGCTTTCCTTCCGCGCTGTCTTTCTGCCACATCAAATACATGTAGCGCAGCAGCTGGATGAAAATCTTTTTATCCCGGTAGGATTTGTGCTCGAAGAGCAGATAGACGTCCACCGGTCTCTGTTTATCCCTGGCGGCGCATTTTACCACCACGTCGGACAGGGAGGCTTTGTATTCCTCCGAAACGTAAGAAGTGGTATCCAGCTCCAGGCCGCCAAGATCCAGTTGCCGCCGCAGCCCTTCCGGCAGGGCGATTTCTAAAAAGGTTTTCACGTTGGCGACGTCGGAGAAAACCTTTTTGAAAAAATTGTCGTGCACGTTTTCGATTTTGGACATGGTATGCCGGCCTTTGAACATTTGCGCACTCGCTGCGCAGGCGATTCCTTGCAGAAAACACCCCCTCTTCCGCCTCTTGTTTTGCTCCTTTCACGGTAAATTTTACCAGCGAAGATACAAATACTTGCCGGCGTAAACAAGGTTGGTTTAAGGATAGGTTGGTAGGCCATAGACCTCAAAGGTTTTGGAAACCTTTGAGGTCTATATCCATTCCTCTCCCGGGGCGGGCAGAATGTTTTCAGTATTGCCATTTCTCAAAAAGTTTTCATAACTTGCGATGAACCTTTTAGGAGCGAGGAAACCAATGGAACCATTCACCACCGCTTTTCTCTCCGGGCTTTTGGCCAACCTGGCTCCCGGGATCATTAAAGGGGCAGGCCGCAGCGCCAGCAAAGCCATCTTCGGCACCGAGAAAGAACAGGCTATCAACCGCTGTCTGAGAAACGCGCTGACGGCTTTCCTGGCGACCGCCGAAGGAAGCGATAAAGACGAACAGGCTCTCCTGGATGACATCTTCGGCAAGTTTTTCGAGCAGGAGGAGGTAGCCCGGGAATTGGCCGCCTTGCTGGAAGGAGAAATTCCCGACCGGGCAGAATTGCTGAAAATGTTCCGCAATGCCGGGTACGACGTGAATCGACTGCGAGGATTTGATTTTGAAACGGCTATGGACGCTTTTCAAGACGCGTTTATTACCGCCGCCGCGGAAGAAAAATCTCTCCAGGAAACTCTCAAAATCCGCCAGCTTATCGAGCAGACCCGCTTGCAGGGAAGGATTTTGCAGGTGTTGGAAAAAGGAGCAGAAACAGCAGAAAAAACCCGCGACGCCGCTCGATTGCGCTACCTGGAGAAGCTGCGGCGCTATTGCCAGAGCCTGCCCCTGGCCGCCCTGGGCGGAGATGAAGTGGCCGAGGAAGATATTACCCTCGAATCCGTTTATATCGACCTGGATACCACCGCGGAAGTGGAGCTAACGGATAAAGAGCGAGAAAAACTTAAACGGAAATCCGCCGCTGCCTTTCCCGGGAGAGATAAAGATAAGAAACCCCTGGGCGCACAGGAAGCGGCCGGGCAGGCTACACGAATGGTTCTGCTGGGAAGCCCCGGTTCCGGGAAGAGCACCTTTGTAAAAAACCTCTGCGCCTGGATGGCGGCTGCCAATACCGGCGAAGTCCGCCCGCCCAAAGATTTTTCCAAAGACCTGCTTCCAGTTTTGATCGTTCTGCGCGAACTGGTCCCGCGGCTGGCCCGGCTCGACCTGGAGAAGGAAGGAGAAGAGCGCCGTCGCGACCTCCTGGCGCAGGCTGTACAAACGCAAATTACCGATGATCTGAAACGCCTGGAAGCAGAACAATTTGCCGGGGGAATTCGCGAAGCCCTGATTTACGGGCGCTGCCTGTTAGTGCTGGATGGCCTCGACGAAGTGCCCTTCGACCTGCGGCTGGCAGTTCGCCAGGTTGTGAATGCTCTCCTTGCCAGATATGCCCCGGAGCGCATCATTATTACCTGCCGGGTGCATTCTTATGTGGGGGATGCGGTTCTTCCCAACTTCTGGTCCTTTACCCTGGCGCCCTTCGATAGAGAAAAGATCGGTAATTTTATTAAAGCCTGGTATAACAGACAAAAGGAGCTGGGGCGGGTGGATGCGCAGCAAGCAAAATCGAAAATCGACGACCTCACCCGCGCCGCGCTCTCCGAAGATTTGAAGGAGCTGGCAGAAAACCCCATTCTCCTTACCACCATGGCCATCATCCATCAAAAAGAGATCGGCTTGCCCAGGGAGCGGGTGCGGCTCTATAAATTAGCCGTGGATATCCTGCTGCGGCGCTGGCAAAAATATAAAACCGGGGAGGAAGGGTTGCAGGTCTCCGAACCCCTGGCGAAATTTCTTAAAGATGAATACCGCCTGCGCACCCTGATGGAGCGGCTGGCTTACGAGGCGCACCGCACCGGAAAAGACAAGGGAACCGCGGACCTGGAGCGCGGCAAGGCCCTGGCCATCCTGGAAGAACCCGCCTGCCTGAATGACCTGGGGCTGGCAAAGGAATTCCTCGATTACGTGGATCAACGCTCCGGCCTGTTAGTGGGGCAGGGCGGGGAGGAACACCGCCCCGCTTCCTACGGGTTTCCTCACCGAACTTTCCAGGAGTACCTGGCCGGCAGCTACCCGTTAGAACAGCGGGAAGCCCTGCGGCTCTATTTTTCCCTGGCCGGGGAAGGCGATTACTGGGCCAACGCGGTGCAAATGGGTTTTGAAGAGAAGCTCTATAACCGCCTGGGCTTGAAAACTCTCTTAGATTTTGCCTACCGTTTGTGCCCGGGCGGGGAGCCGAAAAATACCCGGGAAAGGCGAGCGGTATTGTGGTCCGCAAATATTGCCGCGTTGGCCGGGTGCAGCGCCATAGAGGAGGATACCGGTTGCCCGGACGGCGGTAAGGAGTACCTGGAACGGCTGCGCCCGCGCCTGGAAAAACTGCTGGCCGGCGAACTGCCTCCCCCGGAGCGCGCCCTTGCCGGGGTAAACCTGGCCCTCCTGGGCGACAAGCGCAAAGAAGTTACCGCCGTTGACGCCATGCAGTTTTGCCTTGTCCCCGCCGGGCCGTTTTGGATGGGCAGCCCGGGAAAAGATAACTTGGGCTACAAAGACGAAAAACCTTTCCACTTGAACGAGCACCTTAAATACGATTACTGGATGGCGCGCTACCCCGTGACCGTGGCGCAGTTCCGGGAATTTGTGCAGGACAGCGGGCATAAGCCGAATGATCCCGACAGCCTGAAAGGATATGCTAACCACCCGGCGGTGTACCTCACCTGGTACGAGGCGCTGCAATTCTGCGACTGGCTGAGCGCCCGCTGGCAGGCTAAAAAATGGCTGCCCAAAGGATGGAAAATCACCCTCCCCGCCGAGGCGGAATGGGAAAAAGCCGCCCGCGGCGGGGAGAAGATTTCTTCCTCGCCGGCCATTCGCTCTGTTGAAGAATGTTCAATTGCCAATTGGCAATCGACAATTGGCAATTGGCAATTAAAAAATAATCAGCGCCGCTATCCCTGGGGAGACGATCCCGATCCCAACCGCGCCAATTATGCTGATACCGGCATCGGAACCACCAGCGCGGCGGGCTGCTTCCCGGGCGGAAAAAGCCCCTGCGGCTGCGAGGAGATGAGCGGGAACGTGTGGGAGTGGACGCGGAGCAGTTGGAAAGGCTATCCTTACGATCCCCGGGATGGCCGCGAGGATTTAACCAAATCGGCAGCCCGTGTTGTTCGCGG
>WYBG01000359.1 GCA_011526015.1 Deltaproteobacteria bacterium
AATTCAGGTACGCACCCTGGTCGGGGATTTATGGGCGGAAATCGAGCACATCCTGGGGTATAAACCGGGCAAGCACACCTCCTTTGCGGTGCGGAAACAGTTCCAAATCCTGGCCTCCCAGCTTACCGCCATCGACGAGCACTTCAACTTCCTCTATACCGAGCTATCCCGTTTCCAGGAAATCGTGGCCTACGAAGAATTCCATCCCCTCAACCCCGAAAACCTGCCCGCGGTGCTCAACGAGATCGGCGTCAGCTGCGCCCAGAAGGAGATCGCCGTACTGCTGAAAATTCTGGCCAGCCGGGGCATCTCCCAGGTGGGGGACTTGTTATCCGAGGGAACGCCCGGGCGAATCGAAACGATCCGCAACGTTTTTCTGGGCCATAAAGGCCAGCTTCCCTCTAATTTCGAGACCATTGCCACGCTGGCGACCATCAAGGGCATGCGGGATGAAAACGCCATGGTGGAGAGCATTAAAGCCCGCATCGGCCTGGGCGACGCCTGGGAAAATCTAAAGAAGGGGCTGTTAGCATCCGGTTTGGAAAAAACCAGGGGCGCAATTGACGAAAATCATGTCAAAACATGACAATTATCATGGTTCGGAGCCCATGGCTGGCATTATACTGCCAGCGAGTACTAATTTCACTTTTTGAATTCGGAGTTTTTACCATGCCGCGAACCTGCGCCATTTTATCGGAAAATTTCGCACCCACGGAAGTCTCATTTCCCCGCCTTTCGGAAATTGCACCGGCGCGCCCTGCGTTTTTTACCTTCCCGGATTACCATCAATACAATAACCCTAACAGCCTAACAGGAGGATCATCATGGGTAAGAATTCTTTAACGATTACGGATAACCGTACCGGCAAAGCGTACGAGATTCCGATCGAGCACGAAACGATCAACGCAAAGCATTTGCGGCAGATCAAGGTCAATGAAGACGATTTTGGCTTGATGAGTTACGATCCCGCCTACATGAATACCGCTTCCTGCAAGAGCCAGGTCACCTTCATCGACGGCGACAAAGGGATTTTGTTGTACCGCGGGTATCCCATTCAGCAAGTGGCGGAAAAATTGAATTATCTCCAGACTGCCTACCTGATCATTAACGGTGAAGTGCCTTCGGCCAAGGAGTACGACGACTGGAGCTGGAACATTACCCATCACACCATGATTCACGAGAACATCAAGAAGTTCATCGAAGGGTTCCAATACGACGCCCACCCGATGGGAATCCTGGTGAGCACCCTGGCCGCGCTCTCCACCTTCTACCAGGATGCCAAGGATATTAAGGACGCGGAATCCCGTAAGCTGCAAATCTACCGCCTGATCGGCAAAGTGCCCACCATCGCCGCCGCCGCTTACCGGCACAGCATGGGCTTGCCCTATGTTTATCCGGATAATGAATTGAGCTACGCCGGCAATTTCCTGAACATGCTCTTCAAGATGACCGAGCCGAAGTATGAACCGAACCCGGCGCTGGAAAAAGCATTGGACGTGCTCTTCATCCTCCATGCCGACCACGAGCAAAATTGCAGCGCTTCGGCGATGAGAAGCGTGGGCAGCTCCCACGCGGATCCGTACTGCTCCATGGCCGCTGCCGCCGCCGCCCTTTACGGGCCCCTGCACGGCGGCGCCAACGAAATGGTGCTGCACATGCTGAAGGAAATCGGCTCCAAAGACAACATCCCCTCCTACATTAAACGGGTAAAGGCCGGGGAAGTGTTGTTGATGGGATTCGGGCACCGGGTTTACAAGAACTATGACCCCCGGGCCAGGATTATCAAACAGATTTCCGAGGAAGTCTTTGAAGTGACCGGCCGAAATCCCCTGCTCGACATTGCCATCGAGCTGGAACGGATCGCCCTGGAAGATGAATACTTCGTGAAGCGGAAACTCTATCCCAACGTGGATTTCTATTCCGGCATCATTTACCAGGCCATGGGATTCCCGGTAGCGATGTACCCGGTGCTGTTTGCCATCGGAAGAGCCTCCGGCTGGCTGGCGCAGTGGCAGGAAATGCTCTTAGACCCGGAACAAAAGATTGCCCGCCCGCGGCAGATCTACCTGGGAGCGAAAGAACGCGATCTCCAGGTATCCAAAGCCAAACGGGAAACGGTGCATCGTTAATTCGTACGAGGCATGAGGCATGGTATCCCCCGAACATCCGGCGGGATGACAATAACAGAAGCTAAAACAAAAAAGCCGGGCAGCACGCCCGGCTTTTTTATAGATTGATGTTACACAGTACATTCTCTTTCCACCGGTCTCCGGTGGAAAGAACTGCGCGATGCTCTGCATCGCGTCGTCTTACGACTCGGTGCAGAGCCCCGACGGGTCGGGGTAAACGAGTCGTTAATGCGTAACATTAGTTATTAATTCAAAGGCAGAATTTCAATCGGTGAGGATTTCTTTTTCTTTGTGGGCCAAAATTTTATCGATGTTCTCGATATATTTGGAGGTCATTTTCTGAACCCGGTCCAGCGCCTCCCGGCTCTCGTCTTCAGAAATTTCGTGATCCTTTTCCAACTTTTTGATATGCTCGTTGGCGTCGCGGCGCACGTTGCGCACCGCCACCCGGCAATCTTCGCTGTACTTTTTCACTAATTTCAATAAATCCTGCCGGCGTTCTTCGCTCAACTGCGGAATGGGCACGCGCACGATGTTGCCGTCGTTGGAGGGATTTAGCCCCAAATCCGCTTGCAGAATGGCTTTTTCAATATCCCCGATCAACCTCTTTTCCCAGGGCTGCACCACTAACATGCGCGGCTCCGGGGCGGAGACACTGGCCACCTGGTTCAGGGGAACCATGGAGCCGTAATAATCGATTTTTACCAGGTCCAGCAGGGCCGGGGTAGCCCGGCCGGTGCGAACCCGCGCCAATTCATGTTGAACGTGTTCCACGGATTTTTCCATCCGATGCTCGGCGTCTCGAAAGATTTCCTTCAGTGGCATAGTTAACCTCGTACCTTTGTTCCGATGGGTTCACCCAAAACGACCCGTTTCAGGTTCTCTTCTTCTTCCATATTGAATACAATGATGGGAAGCTTGTTGTCCATGGATAAGGTGATCGCGGTGGTATCCATCACCCGCAGGCCGTCTTTCACCACTTTCATGTAGGATAACTCATCGAATTTGACCGCCGTGGGATCCTTCTCCGGGTCGGCGGTGTAAACCCCGTCCACCCGGGTGCCTTTCAGGATCACTTCCGCTTCGATTTCGATGGCCCGCAGCACCGCGGCGGTATCGGTGGTAAAGTAGGGATTGCCGGTTCCCGCGGCAAAAATGACCACCCGGCCTTTTTCCAGGTGGCGAATCGCCCGGCGGCGGATGAAGGGCTCGGCGACCTGGTTCATGGGGATGGCGGTTTGCACCCGGGTAAATACCCCGATGTTTTCCAGGGCGTTTTGCAGCGCCAGGGCGTTCAGCACCGTGGCCAGCATTCCCATGTAGTCGGCGGAGACCCGGTCCATCTCCCGGGCCGCCTCCGAAATCCCGCGAAAAATGTTGCCCCCGCCCACCACCAAACCGACCTCCACGCCGCACTCCACTACCTTCTTGATGTCCGAAGCAAAGCGGCGCAAAGTTTCCAGGCTGATGCCATATTTTTCCTGGCCGGCCAGGGATTCGCCGCTCAATTTCAGTAAAATGCGCTTATAGGCGGGGCGGTCATTCATGCTCATTCGTCTCCGATTCTGAAGCGGGAGAATTGGCGAATGGTGATGTTCTCGCCTAATTTGGAAATCATTTCGGTAAGGTAGTCCTTTACGGTGATTTCCGGGTTACGGATATAGGCCTGTTCTAAGAGCACTTTTTCCGCAAAAAATTTGTCCATCTTGCCCTGGGCAATTTTTTCGGCGATGTGATCCGGCTTGCCGGATTCTTTAGCCTGGGCGATGTAGATTTCCATTTCGTGGCGCAGAACCTCCTGGGGAACCCCTTCCCGCTTGACGCTGAGGGGATTGGAGGCGGCAACTTGCATGGCCACGTTGCGGGCAAATTCCCGGAATTCTTTGGTCTTGGCCACAAAATCGGTTTCGCAGTTGATCTCCACCAGCACCCCCAATTTCCCGCCGGCATGGATGTACGCTTCCACCAGGCCGTCTTTTACTTCCCGGGCGGCTTTTTTTTCTGCTTTCGCAATGCCTTTTTTGCGCAAATAATCGACTGCTTTATCCATGTCGCCGCCGGTTTCTTCCAACGCTTTTTTGCAATCCATCATTCCGGCGCCGGTCTTTTCGCGCAGTTCTTTTACCAGTGCAGCAGGTATATTTACCATAATTCCAATACTCCTTTAACCGTTATTCTTCGTCTTCCTGGTCCTCTTCAGTGCGGATTTTGGTCTGAATTTCTTCTTGCTCCCGTTCCTCGTCTGCCCGGCCCTGGCGTTTTTCTGCCAGCACCACCCGGGCTTCCATCGCCGCGTCCACCAGCGTTTTGGTAATCAACCCGATGGATTTGGCGGAATCATCGTTGCCGGGAATGGGATAATCGATTAAATCGGGATCGCAATTGGTATCCACGATAGCGAAAATAGGAATGTTCAGTTTGGTGGCTTCCTTGACGGCGATCTCTTCTTTCCGGGTATCGACGATAAAAACTGCGCCGGGAATGCGCCGCATTTCCTGGATGCCGGCAAACACTTTTTTCATCTTGTGGATTTCCCGCTCGATATGCAGACCTTCTTTCTTGGTCAATTTTTCTACCGTTCCGTCATGGACCTTTTTTTCCAGGTTCTCCAGCTTGCGAATACTCTTTTTAATGGTCGCAAAATTGGTAAGCGTGCCGCCTAACCAGCGCTCGGTAATGTAAGGCATATTGCAGCGGGTCGCTTCCGCCTGAATGATGTTTTTGGCCTGTTTCTTAGTGCCTACAAACAGGATTTCTTCTCCCCGGGCCACAATCTCCTTCAGGGCGTTGTAGGCGTTTTGCAGGTGAATAAGGGATTGGTTAAGGTCGATGATGTGGATGTTGTTGCGCTCCATAAAAATATAAGGGCGCATTTTGGGATTCCAGCGCCGGGTCAAATGCCCGAAGTGAACCCCGTTACGCAATAAATCTTCCAAACCGACTTTCATAAAAAATCTCCTTTGAGTAAATGGGTTTAATCCGCCACTATTTTCATCTCTCCCGAAGATCCCGGCATGGCGGGACACCCCTTCGCGAGATCAATAGTGTGAGTGATTGGGTGATCAAGTGTTCGGGTGTTTTAGTGTTTTGGTATTAAAGCTTTGCATAGATCAACAGCTTACTAAAACACAATAACACCAAAACACTACAACACTATCGCAGACAAATAAAAGCCCCGAAGAGGGGCCGGTTGAAATATCAGCGTTTGGAGAATTGGAACCGTTTACGCGCTTTGGGACGCCCGTATTTTTTGCGCTCCACTTCCCGGGGATCCCGGGTTAAAAAACCGGAGGATTTCAATTCCGGGCGGGTTTCCGCGTTCCATTCCATCAACGCCCGGGCAATTCCCAGGCGCAAGGCCCCCGCCTGGCCGGTCAGCCCGCCGCCGTTGATGATGGCAACCACGTCGAATTTGCCATTGGTTTTGGTTACTTCAAAGGGCTGCTCTACCACCATTTTAAGGGTTTCCCGTTTGAAATATTCCAGCACGTCGCGATCATTCACGGTAATCTTTCCGTTTCCGGGGATCATCCGCACTCGCGCAATCGAGGACTTACGGCGTCCCGTGGCAATAAAAATTTCCATATTCCTTCCTTATGTATAGATTTA
The DNA here is from genome assembly GCA_011526015.1 of Deltaproteobacteria bacterium. GTDB lineage: Bacteria > Calditrichota > Calditrichia > RBG-13-44-9 > J075 > JABWBP01. The sequence goes on from WYBG01000359.1 coordinate 5,739, forward strand.
CCAGGAAACTAAATGTCTTGAAACCATAACCCGCCTGAGAGAAACCGGAAGAGTCTTACACATTCGAAAAAACGACGTATCTCTGTGGCCCATGAAACACGCTAAATACTCTAAAGAATAGAAGTAATGGGCTGAAGAGCAACAAGGCGGCGCTTTATAGAGTTAAGCTCTCCGGCAACTGCGCCTGGTGGGGATGTTTATCGCCGGGGTACACTTTCAGTTTTTTAAATATTTTCCGCCCCAGGGCATTTTTGGGAAGCATCAGGCGAACCGCGTGTTCGATAATAAATTCCGGTTTACGCGCCATCACCAGGCGGAAGGGCATTTGGGTGACCCCGCCGGGGTAGCCGGAGTGCCGGAAGTAGGTTTTTTGCTCCGGTTTCTTCCCGGTCAGGCGAACTTTGGCGGCGTTGATGATGACCACAAAGTCTCCCACGTCTTGATGCCGCGCATAGTTGGGTTTATGCTTGCCTTGCAATATCGTCGCTACCCGGGTCGCCAGCCGGCCTAACACCTGGTCGCGGGCATCTACCACATACCATTTGCGATTGGCAATGATTTCTTCAGGTTTCGAATAAGTCGTACGCACGTTTATATTCCTCCGTTAAAGTCTTCTTAAAAAGTCGCTAAATTTATGGGAGAGCGAAAATTATGTCAAGCTATTTTAATTTTTCCAGTATTGGCGAAGGGTTATTTCTCAAGGCGTTTCACCGTATTTATGGAAACCATGGCGCAGCTTTTTGGGCAAAGAGAAAGGCTGCCTAAGGCAGCCTTTTCTCATCAATGAAACCTGGCGGCGGCGCTCAGGCGATGGTTATTTCCTTGTTCAAATATACGTCCTGAATGGCGTTGAGCAGTTCCACGCCCTCTTTCATGGGTTTTTGGAAGGC
>WYBG01000360.1 GCA_011526015.1 Deltaproteobacteria bacterium
CGCGCCAACCAAAGATGAGCTTAATGAACTTGAACGTTTTATCATCCGAAAACCTGCGCTAGAAAAGTGGGATATTCAAATTTTCCCTTATCCCGTATAATGGTACTTTATTTTTTTCTATGTCCCTTATACTGTACGCGGGCATAAACTGCTGCGACTCATGCAGAGCATCGGCAATAGCGTTCACCCCGACCCGTCGGGGTGAACGAGTCGTAATGATGCCCTTACCCGGCATAACTTATAACGCCGCCTGAACCAGCACCCTTTTTACCGAGGCCGGCAGGCGGATTTCCCCGGCATTGAAATTCTGCCAGGGCGCCCCGTCCACCTCGACGCTTTTACAAATGAATTCCCGGGGGAGTTTCAGCTTCAGCCCCGCGGCGCGTAAACCTTCCCCGGCGATGCTCCATGCCAGGGTTTGGGAGGCCTGCCGGTAGCTCACCTCGAAACTGATTTTTCCGAAACGGGTAAACGCCCCGGAAATTCCCACCGCCTCGCCGCTCTCCAGCCACTCTCCGGGGATGCCCGCCCCGAGGTTGGTAATCTAAGATTGTCGCCCCGGCACTACCGCGCCAGCACCATCTTCCCGGTCTTTTTAAACTCCCCCGTGCTAAGGGTATAAAAATAAACCCCGCTGCCCAACGGCTCCCCATGCTCATCCCGCCCGTCCCAGGTTACTTTATACCGGCCTGCTGCCTGTCGCCGATTCACCAGCGTGCGTACTTTTTGTCCCAGCAAGTTGTAAATGGCAAGTTCCACGTCGCTGAGGGCTGCCGGCCCCTTCGGGGATAGCTGATAGCTGATCGCTGTCGTGGGATTGAACGGATTCGGATAATTCTGAAATAACTCGTAATGCGTAATGCGGGAATTCTCATTTGCCGGCTCCACCCCCACGCTGCCGCCCAGGGTAAAGTTCACGAAGCTGTATTGATCGAAGGTGGCCGCCCACTGGGCGGAGATATTGTTCACGTTGCTGTAGTTGACGTTCAGCCCCAGGCTGTCGCCCGGCTGCAAGGTAATTCCGGCGTATTCACGTTTGGGAATGGCCATTTCGATCTGCACCTGGGGGAAGTCAAGGTAAACCTCCAGGTGCACGGTGTTGGGATAGATCACCCGGCGGTTGAACTGCTGCTGGTAGAGCGGATCATCGTCCCACATGCCCCCGGCCCCGCCGTGCGCCAGGCTCCAGTTTTTTACCTCCTCGCTGGCGTCCCAGGAGTGGAATTCCGAAAACGTTCCGGTTGCCAGATTGATGCGCATGATGGTATTCCCGCTCGACCACCAGAAGCCGTCGCCGTGAAAATCGAAGGAAATTCGCGGAATGCCGAATTCGGACAGTTTGAGGGCGAAATAGAGCGAATCGTCGTCGTAGCTCATGTACAACTTCGGGGAATAGGCCTCCTGGGTGTAAGCAACGGTATTATTCAAGAGCGGCCAGCCGGCTTCCACGATGCCGTCGATGAGGGGGGAGAATGCCGGAATGGCGGGTGGAACGGGGTAGCGGGGATGGGGATCCTGTCCGTCGAGCGCGCCGTCGTTGTCGCTGTCGGCGTCGTTGGGATTGCTGCCGGAATAAGCGCCGTCGAGCGCCTCCGCGCGGTCGGAATAGCCGTCGCCGTCGCTGTCGCCGCTCAACGCGCCGCTGCCGAAGCGGACTTCATCCAGCGCTAACAGCGGATCATCATCGGGGAAACCGTCCTGGTCGGCGTCCACCGCTTCATAGATATCGCCCCAATCGCTGAGTAAATCTTCATAGGCGGTAAAGGTGCGGAACATCTTCGCCTGGAAATCAAAATGCTCCCCGCAGGCTACCGGAAATTCCCAGGGCACGTCGCCGTGGTACATTTCCGGGTGGTTGTTGACCCGGTAGAGATCGTCGATGGCGTGCTGCACTTCGTGCACGAAAATCCAGGTTAGCCCGTAGTTGATGCCCGGCAGGTGCCCGGGATACACCACCCCGGTTCCCACCGGCCAGTCGGAGTGGGAAAAACCGGTGGAGCGGGAGGGGCCGGGAAAACCGAGGTTGATCACCCCGTAAGACCAGTATCCGTCAACCGCCGGGCAAACCCGGAAGATGAGATCATACTGGGTGTTCATTACCCCCAATTCCAGCAGATCGTTGACGGTTTGCTGCACGTTGGTGTTGCCGGGGTCGCCAAAATCGCGGTAGCCGGTGATAGGAATGAAGATCAGTTCAGTGTTCAGCTTCATCCCGGAGTTGCGCCAGTAGAACAGTTTCCCGATCTCGCACATGGTCTTGATCTTTTCCAGGTCCGCGTTGGAAATGCTCCCGGCGTTGGTGTTTTGGTACACCACCACCGCGGTTTTCAGGTTAGCGTAGGTGTAAAATCCCGCCGGGGAAGGAAGGGTGGTTGTGGAAACTTCCGGGGTCTCCCCCATTTCGGTCTGGGCGTCGATGCGAGCAGTGACTTTGTAATAATAGGTGGTGTTCAATTGCAGGCGGGAATCCGTGAAAGTGGTATCCAATCCGCTGTAGGCCACTGGTTCTCCGTAGGTTCCGGTCGCGGTGCGGCGGTAGATGTTGTAGCCCCTGGTCTCGCCGATGGGGGCCTGGTAGGGATTCCAGTGCAGCAGCGCGGTAGTGGCGCGGGGGTCAACGGTCAACTCCCGGTTTCCATCGATCTCTAACACTTCCCGGGAATGGGAGCTGCGGATGCCTTCCGCGGTGGCGGCGTAGAGAATATAGGCGTAGGTGACGGTAGTGGCGGTAGAGGTATCAGTGAACGCGCCGGTGGTTAAATTATCGACGATGCGGGTATAGAGCCGCCGGGGATCCCCGGTCTGAACGGTATCCTGCAACGCGCAGCGGTAGATGGAGTAAGTTAGTCCCGCCTGGGCGCTCCAGGTGATCATGCGCCGGTGGGTGAGACTATCCACCACCACCTGGATATTCTGCGGCGGGGGCGGTGCGAACACCCCGGTGAGATAGAGATGCTGCGGGAAGACGAACCAGGGAATGCCGGTCACCGAATCGGCGATAACGCCCTGCTGCATCGTGGCGTTGCAGGTGAAGCGCACGAACACGCTGTCGCCCACGGCCAACGCCGGGTCGATAAAATTGCCCAACTCCACTCCGAAAGTGCCGTTCCCGGCGATGTTCGGCTCCCCGCTGTTCCAGCGCGGGGCGTTTTCGATCAGCACTTTACTTTGATCGTTGTTCAGGTAAGCAGTGAAAGTAGCCACCTGGGGGGTATGCTGGCAGAGGGAACCGTCGGCGTGGTGCACGAAGTTTTTGTAATAGACGGAGACTTGCGCATGAATGGCGCTGCCGTTCCATCCCACAGCGATTAACGCTGAGATTAAAAAGAGTCTGGAGAAGAGCAGGTGATTGAGACGCATGGTTGATCTCCGGCTTGTTTTTCAGGAGCGTATGAGTGTTGAATTTCTTAGTGCAAAAATGAATTTTTGCACTCCTTAGCGCAGCAGCACCATCTTGCGCGCCTCCTGAAAGTCTCCCGCGCTGAGCCGGTAAAAATAAATTCCCCCGGAAACTTCCCCGCCGTTCTCATCCCGCCCGTTCCAGTTCACCTCATACCTCCCGGCGGGCTGCTGTGTGTTTACCAGCGTGCGCACCTTCTGCCCCAGGAGATTATAAATCGTTAAATCCACCTCGCTGATCGCTGATAGCTGATAGCTAATTGCAGTGGTGGGATTAAACGGATTGGGATAATTCTGATGCAGCGCATACTCCAACGGAGCCGTCTCGCTCCCCTCTTCCGCAATCCCCACCGGCGGCATCAGGTTCACTTCCACCTCGTAATCGGCGATAAAGGTATTCCCGGCCCAGTATTGCATATTAAAAAAAGTCGCTTCCATGAAGGTGTATCCCACCCAGCCGCTGGATTCCACCCGCAGAATGATCACCGCGTTGGAAAGGCCGTAGGTATGTTCAATCGTGCCGTCGTTGTCGAAGGGGCAGCGGCCTAAGGCCGCCACGCCGTTGGCGTCCGCGGTCAACTCCAGGTCGGGAATGTTATCGTAATGCTTGCCGTACCACACCCCCGGCTGGCCCTCGGCCTGGTACACCTTCACGCTGGCGAAGGGCAGGAGGTTGCCGTTGGCGTCCTTCACGGTCAGGCGGTTCTGCCCGGGCAGGTTTTGCAGAAATACCCCGATGTTTTGCGGGGCGTTGTAATTTCCCAGCACCGCGCGATGCCCGGCAATCAGGTTCAGGGCCGCGGCGCTGTATTCGTCCACGTAGGTGTAGTTGGAATTCATCAGCCCGTTGAAATAGGCCAGGTGTACCGCCCCGCCGGCCAGGGGCATGTAGGGCGTTCCCACCACGTACTGCCCGTTTTCCTTGATGGCCACCACGCTGGTGTCGCCGGCGCTGGTATGGATGTTGAAGCCGTACACGTCAATCAGGTAGCGGGCGTGCCCCAGTTCGTGGATCAAAGACCCCTCGTAGTAAAAGGGATTGCTGAGGGAAACCCCGGTGTGATTGGCGTAAAAACTCCCGCTCAGCAGGGTGGCCGGGAAGCCCCATTGCAGATCCACGGTGCGGTCGTTGAAATTGGGATTGTTGGAAGGGAGGCCGCCGGCCAGGGGCAGAGCGCCGTCGGGCACGATGGTGATTTTATCCAGGCGGATGCGGTCTAACACCCCTGTGGGTGAAAGGGGATAAATCGCGCCGGCGAACATTTCGTTCCAGATGCCCACCTGGCGGTGCGCCCAGTCTTCCCAACCGTTGGAGCCTACCCCTAACAGTTTCTGGTACTGGTGGAAATAATCATACACGCCCTGCTCCACGTACAGCCCCGCGCTGATGGCGTTGGTATAGAGCAGCAATTCGTTGTTGGCTTCTTCTTCCTCGGGAATCACGTTTTCGGGATCGAGCACAAATCTCAGCTCGTGGCGGGTGAAGGTCCAGCTCCAGGGGAAATCCGCGTAGGCGGTGTCGCCGGCAGGGATGTTTACGGTACCGGAAGCGGCCAATGCCCCGTCCAAATACCAGCGGTAGGGCACGTTGGTGTAAGCGGAATCCAGGTAGTTGTTGATCACCGCCCGCCAGGTGACGGTATCTTCCGGGGCCGGCCAGCCTTCCACCGCGGGATTGGAACTGCCCCAAACGTAATCGATGCGCGGCAGCCGGGCGATGTAGCGAATGGTCAAATCCGCTCCCGGGGGAACGTAGGGGTCTTCGTTCACCTCCGCGGAGTGGGAACTGATCACGCCTTCGCTAGAAACCGCATAGACGATGTAACCATACTTGTCGCTCGCCAGGGCGGTCTGGTCGGTATAGCTGCCCCCGGTTACATTGTCGGCGATGCGGGTGTAGAGCATCCGCGCCTGGCCGTCCGGGAGGGTGTCGCTGTAGGCGCGGCGGTACACTGAATAGGCCATTCCCGTTACCGGGGTCCAGGTGATGGTGCGATGAAAAGTGATCGTATCGGTTTGCAGGGCGACGTTTTGGGGTGGGTCCGGCAGTGCCTGGGGGGCTAAAAACAGGTTTTCAGGAAATACCAGCCAGGGGATGGCGGTCACGGAATCCGCCAATACCCCCTGCTGATCGGTCGCGTTGCAGGTGAAACGCACGAACACGCTGTCGCCAACCGTCAGGGGCGGGTCGGCAAAATTGCCCAATTCCACCCCGAACAGCCCGCTCCCGACGATGTTCGGGACGCTGCTGCCGTCCCAGCGAGGGGCATTTTCGATCAACACTTTGCTTTGATCGCGGTTCAGAAAGGCGGTGAAAGACGCCTGGGGGGCCTGGTGCTGGCAATTCTGCCCGTTGGCGTGTTTCACAAAGTTGCGGTAATAAATCGAAATACCGTTCTGGCCAAAAACAGAATCAGCCGGCGCCATAGCCAGGGAAAATCCCATACCGGCAACGAAAACACGTAACATTCGGTTCATGTTTTGCCCTCTTTGGCTTAGTAGCTCAACGATGTTAAATTAGAATTTTTGACAGGATCAACGGGTTTCTGCAAATGCGGTCAAAAGAGGAAAACGAGCATGAGAATCACGATGGAGGCAATAGCGGCCCCGGAAAGGCCGCCGCCCATCAGGGCTTTTTTTACCGGGATTTCCGTTTCGGGATTGCCGGAACGGAGGATCGATATAGCCATGAGGGCGAGCATGCTTCCGATCAGGAACCCTAAGATACTGCTGCCGATTAACATTCCAATCAGGCGAAGCGCGAAATTGGGGGAGTCTTTTATCGCCCCCCCCAATAAATTGAAATGCAACAGAATGTGATAGCGCATGGAATCCGCCGCGGTTATACGAAAGGCGTTTTAACGATTTTAGCGGGAACGATTTTCCCCCGCGCTTCGATCTCGATCCCTTCGCCGGGGTTTGCAAGCTCCGTCTTCACGTACGCCAGCCCGATATTTTTCTCCAAAACCGGCGAAAACGCCCCGCTGGTTACCTGCCCGACCACCTGGCCGGATTTCTGCACCGGATAGCCGTGCCGGGGGATCATCTTCCCTTCCACTTCAAATCCCACCAATTTCCGCTTCAAGCCGGCTTCTTTGATCTTCAGCAGCGCTTCCCGCCCGATAAAGCCGCTTTTATCCAATTTGGTGATCCAGCCCAGCCCCGCTTCCAGGGGATTGGTGGTCTGGTCGATGTCGTTTCCGTAGAGGCAGTATTTCTTCTCCAATCGCAGGGAATCCCGCGCCCCCAGGCCGATCGGGGCGATATCGAATTCCTTCCCCGCTTCGAAAATTCGATTCCATACGGTTTCGGAATGGGCGCGGTCGAAGTAAAGCTCAAATCCCGGTTCCCCGGTATAACCGGTAGCGGAGATGATCATCGGTACCCCGGCTAATTTCCCCTCCGTAAACCAGTAAAACTTGATTTGCGACAGATCGACGTCGGTGAGTTTTTGCAGGATCGGCGGGGCGGTTTTGCCTTGCACGGCCAACTGGGTAATCCGCTCGCTGGTATTTTCGATCTCCACCCCGGGAATTTTGTGGCGCATCATCCACTCAAAATCCTTGTCGGTATTGGAGGCGTTCACCACCAGTAAATAATGGTCACCGCGGTGGTACACGAGCAGGTCATCTACAATGCCGCCGTCCTCATAACACATGGCCGAATACTGCGCCTGGTTTACGCTGAGCTTCCCGGCGTCGTTGATGGTGATGCGATTTACCATTTCCAGCGCCCGGGGGCCGCGAATTTCGATTTCTCCCATGTGGGAAACGTCAAACACGCCTGCGGTAGTGCGCACCCGCTTATGCTCTTCCAAAATGCCGGAATACTGAATGGGCATGTAATAACCGGCAAACTCCACCATTTTGGCGCCCAGCCGGTGATGAACTTCGTAAAGCCCGGTCTTTTTCACTTCCACATTTTTCTCCTTTCATGCTATGCAACACCCTGTGCCGGAGAGGCATTGAACGCCCGGCCAGAGGAAGGAATATTAAAGATTCAGGGGAGAAAAACACAATAGAAAAAAAAGTGGGATAAAAAAAATTGGCCCCTCGGGGGTCACCGCACCACCCAAAGGGCCAATGTCATTGGAGGAGGCCTATGTAGGAGGAAGCTCTCACATAGAGACAAACAACATCATCGCTCCTTTACAGGCAAACTTTAGGGGAAAAATGGTTTTTTTAAAATTTTTTTTCCAGGCCCTTGCCGCCGGTCCCTGCTTCCTGCGAGGCCGGTTTTGCTCCCCTGGGGCGGGATCCCGGCCTTCCGGGTCCCGCTGCCCTTTTCGAGGCGGCGGATCGCGGGTGGGCGGTTTCCGGGGTTCTGGTTATATGCACTAATTTTTCATACACTTTTTGAGTGCGATATTCTAACTGCTCCAGGGTGGAATTATTGTTGATGACGAAATCCGCCCATTTAACCTTCTCCTCCACGGGGATTTGCTTCGCGATGCGGTCGCAGATTTCTTTCTCGGAGAGGCCGTCGCGCTGCATAATCCACTCGATGCGCTTTTTCATCGGCGCAGTGACCACGATGATGCTATCGAACATGTGCTCCAGGTTGATCTCGTAAATCAGCGCCGCATCGATGGCAATGACCCGGAAATTGCCGCTGTCGCGCGCTTCTTCGACTTCATCGATGATCCAGGAAACCATGCGGGGGTGAACGATTCTATTCAGCAAACGGGTCTTGGCTTCGTCTTCAAATACAATCTGCCCCAGCAGTTTGCGATTCAGCTTGCCGTTGCGGAAAAATACCCGCTCCCCAAAGCTGTGCTGAATCTCCCGCCTGGCTTCCGGGTCTTTATTCACCAGCGCGTGCGCCACCCGGTCGGCATTGATGATTTTTGCCCCGAGTTTCTCCATAAACCCGGCTACGGTGGACTGCCCACAACCCATTCCGCCGGTAATCCCTGCCAGAATCATGTCTTCTTTTCGCATTGCTTTCCGCGCCATCCTTTAAAAATAAAAAATACCAAAAACAGGTCCCGGGAAAAACAAAAACCGCTTCCCGGTTCCTGCTTCTTATCAGAAACTATAAGTGACCGAGAGCCGGTTGATAAAGTCATCCAACTGCCCGGTGTTGTGTCCGCTGATGAAATCCGGGCCTTCGAAGAAAAAGTCGGTATTGAAATCCAGGTCGATCAAAAATTTGCCGATCTTGAACCCGGTCCCGAGATACAGATTGAATCGGGAGTCGCGGGAAGAAACCTCCGTTTCCGTCCCGGTGGTGGGCTTAAAGATGCTTTTTTGCTCCTGCCAGAGGTGGGTCGCTCCCACCCGCAGGATCAACCACTCTTTGGCGTGAGTTTCGCCGCCTAAGTAAAAACCGGGAAGGTTGGTAACCCGCTCCGTCTGCTCGCCCAGGTTTGCAGCTTTTTCCTTGCTTTCTTCAAGGCCGTACGCTTCTATGCCCAGCACCACCAGGTTGGTTTTATTGATTTGATAGTGCACTCCCATTCCTACCCGCACTCTCAGGTAATCCGTTTCCACTTTTTGCTGGCCCTGGGTTAAATCGGCGGCAAGATAATCCACCAGCCCCGCCGGCACGTACATAATGCCGTCTTCCGGCCCGAAAAAGAAACGCCCGCTCAACCCGAAGCCGGTACCTTCCCATTTCCGGTCTCCGGACAGGGTTTGCTTGCTCTCCAGCTTCGGTAAGTTGACGTACCCGCCGAAATCATAAAAGCGGCTGGAAATACCCGCGGCAAACTCAAAATACCGGGCCGACTCGTCAACGGTCTGCACCAGGGTATCGCCGACCGTTCCTTTATTACTCTTGGCGTTGGCGGAAATGCGGAATCCCAGGTCATACTGGCCGGTTTTGAATCCAATCACAAAATCATTGGTTTCGTTGAATGTGATGCCGACCAGGAGCCCATGGGGAACCGGGAGGTTCAAATTTCGATTCAACCACAGCCCTCCGACGGCGTAATCCCCGAAAGGAAAATGAACCCCGCCGCTGAAGGTGCTACTGTCGCCTTTTACCCGGAATTCACCGATAATCTGGTTGCCATAGAGCAAAAGGCTTCCGGGGAAAATGAAGACGTTTGAATTGTCGTGGAAAAACAAGCCGGTATTTCCCATCGAAGTGGCGCGGGTTTCCGTCGCGGCCAGTCTGCCGAAAGAGAAAACCGCCATCAGGATCAAACAACACAAATACCCAAAACGATAGCGCTGCTTCATGTTGGCCTCCTCAAAGTTAGATCCGGAACGGTTCCGGGTTCTGAACAACTGCATACCACCGGAAACTCCTGTTTTTCGTTTTGAACCTTTGCAAGTGCTTCAAAATACGGAGATTGTAACTAAAATTCAAACCAATATTTTAATCGCTTCCGAAAGCGAAAAAGCATTTGAATATGTTTTCCGTTCGCTCTAAATTAAAATAGCAGGTGTTGGCAGAGTGGCCAGGAGTGATCGGTAGGGGAATTCCCCCCCTGTACGATTCATCGCTCCGCCGCCTGCCGATGATTCAAGAAAGTGAATCAACCTTCTCGAGGAGGAGAATTATGGCCACCCTGGAACGCGCCATTCAGATTGCCACCTTTGCCCACTGGGGGCAAAAAGATAAAGCCGGCAATCCCTATATCCTTCACCCGCTCAGGATCATGTTGAAAATGGATACCCTGGAGCGGATGATGATTGCGGTATTGCACGACGTGATCGAAGATTCCCATTGGACCCTGGAAAACTTGCGCGATGAGGGATTTTCTCCAACGGTCATTAAAGGGGTGGATGCGCTTACCCGCCGGCGGGGTGAAACTTATCAATCCTATATCGAGAGGGTGAAACACCATTCCCTGGTGATTCCGATAAAATTAGGCGATTTGGAGGATAACATGAATATGCTTCGCTTGAAAGAGGTTAACCAAAAGGACCTGGAGCGAATGAAAAAGTATCACTGGGGGCATCAGCAGTTGACGGCGGGAAAAAAGCCGGGAGCAGAAAGGGAGCAGTGAAAGGTGGCAAGTGAACCCATCGAAAACGAAACCGTGATCAACGCCATGCCGGTTCAAGAGCAATGGCTGGAGGTGCTGGGATTGCAGATATTTTACCGCTGCGCCGGCAGCGGCCATCCCCCCGCGCTGTTGATCCACGGGGGCGGCAGCGACTTCTCCGGGTTCGCCTGGAAGCATACCATCGGCGCGCTGGCGCAGCAATGCCGGGTCATCGCCCCGGATTTACCCGGCTACGGCCAGAGCAAGGCCCCTTCGTTGAACATTTCGGATTGGCGCTCGCGGGGGGATGAATTGGCACTGGAGAAACCATCTGTTCCAGGGATTGGTAATTGCCAATTGGCAATTGGCGATTGGCAATTGGCAATTAAGAATTCCCGCATCAACCCCTTCCGCTTTCATATTTATTTTATGGAAGCGTTTTTAGACGCCCTGGGGCTGGAAAAAGCCAGCCTGGTGGGCATTTCCATGGGCGGGGGGATTTCCCTGGGATTTGCGTTAGCGAATCCGCAGCGCGTGAACAAGCTGGTATTGGTGAGCAGTTATGGTTTGGGAAGAGAAATGTTCGGGGGAAGAGGGGCTTATTTATTTCCCCGGCTACCGTTCCTGTACGAAATAGTACGCTGGTCGGCGCAGCACAGCCGCAAGCTGGTTCGATTGGGGATGAGCAAGCTGGTGAGCAGCGGCGCTGCTCTAACCGGGGAGATGCTGGAAGACGCCTGGCAAAGCCTGCGGAGCTCCGGCGTGCACCGCACCTGGAAGGCATTCCTGCAATCGGAGCTTACCTTTACCGGATATCGCACCCATTTTGGAGAGCATTTGCAGCAGCTTTCCATTCCCACCCTGATCGTTCACGGGGAAAAAGACCGCCTCATCCCCCTCCGCCTGGCGGAACAGGCCGCCCGGCAAATTCC
>WYBG01000361.1 GCA_011526015.1 Deltaproteobacteria bacterium
AAATTGATAATCGCCCTCCTGGTGTTGCAGATAGAAGAACTTCTGTTTGGGATCGAAATGAACCGACTGGCTTCTTTCTTCCAGGAGCATTCCGGTGATCTTTTTGGCGTAGTTCATGATCAGCACCCCTTTCGCTTAATTTCCCGAAATCCAGGTTTGTTTGAACTCTTCCCCGGTGAAACTCCACAAAACCGGCCGCTCCTCCAGAAGCGACTGGATATGAACCGGCCGTTTCCAGACGGCATGCAGATTCTTTAGGGTATCGGCGGCATAGTTCTTATCCAGTTCCGTTTCTTCAAATTGATGTTGCAGCAACAATTCGCCGCGGTTTTGGAAATTGGCGTTGAGCACGCTGATGATCGGCTGGCCTAAGTTGGTCAAATTCTGCAGCAACCGCTGCTTGATCATTTTGAACTCCCGCGACTCGATTTCGTACTGTTTATTGCTCTTGTTATATGCAAAAGAGAACAATTTATGTTCCCGGCAAAATTCTTCGGTCAAAAACGTGTCGATAAAGGTAATGTCATTGTAGAGCTTGCGCACCTCGAAAATTTTCTGGCGGCCCAGCCCCGCCGCGGTATCCCAATATTTTTTTGCCAGGATATCCTCGCACTCATCATACGCTTTGCCAAACCGGCCTTTGTTCCAGCGTTCCTCGATGTCTTTCAACAAAAGAAAGCCGATCCGGTAAGGGTTCAAGCGCCCGGGGTGATTGGCGATGGTGCCGGAATGGTGCTCGGCGTAATCGATCACCTCGGAAGGGTGCAGCAGTTTTTCGGTCATCATGGTGGAGTGCCAGTACGTCGCCCAGCCTTCGTTCATGATCTTGGTCATCCCCTGGGGCGCAAAATAGTAGGCTTCTTCCCGGATGATGCTCAAAATATCATGCTGCCAGTTTTGCAGCGGGGCGTGTTCCATGAGGAAGAGGAGTACGTCGCGCTCCGGCTTTTCCGGCAGGGCGCGGTGATCCACTTGCTGTTTCTCCAGCTCTTTCATCTGCGCTTCGATGAATTCCGGGGGATTGATGTAGCGATCCATGTATTTTTTGCTGCGCAGTTTTTTGACCGCTTTCCGGGGAGCGGCCTCTTCCAACTCTTTCTTTCCCGCCTGCCGCCGGATATAGGGCGAGTGGTAATCGATCAGGTTCTCGATGGAAAGGCAGGTGTCGATGAAGCTTTCCACGGTGTCCAGCCCGTGGGCGTCGATGTGGCGGCGCACCCGGATGGCGTGGTTGGCCATCTCGTCGATCATTTTCCGGTTGGTGTGGGAAAAATAGTAGTTGTTTTTGAAAAAATCGCAGTGGGCGTACACGTGCGCCATCACCAATTTCTGGTCCACTAGGGGATTGGAGCGCATCAAATAGGCGTAGCAGGGATTGGTATTGATCACCATCTCGTAAATGGTTTGCAGCCCGTAACGATAGCCTTTGGAGAGCTGGTCGTATTCCATGCCGAAGCGCCAGTGCGGGTAGCGCACCGGGAAGCCCCCGTAGGCCGCTAACTGGCTCATGGTATCGTAATCCACCAGCTCGAAGATGATCGGGAAATAATCCAGCCCGTACTGCGCGGCGATTTTTTCGATCTCCGGCTGAATGCTCAGAACATCTTTTTCGGTCAGGGTTTGCATGTTGATTTCGCGATGTTTTTCCGTTTTTCTTATTGAGACCGCTAATGAACGCCAATTAACGCAAATAGATCAGACTTGATAGGCAAAATGATTTCATGGCAAAATAATTTACTCTGTTTAACCAATCATTTTGCCATTTAATTATTTTGCCATGGTTTTTCTTAATGCAGCAGTGCACCGTTAGCTTCATTTACCCTTTCCCAAAAAGTCCTTGATGGAATCATAGATCGAATCCTTGTCCGGGATGTAGGAGAGCACCAGGTTGTCGAACCCGGTAATATTTTCATCCAAAAAGTCGATGAACTCCCCGCTGCCGTAAGTGCTCTCCACCTGCCCGTAGCCGAACAGGTTCACTTTGGGCAGGATTTTTTCCCGCAGAATCTCCGCGCAGAGCTTGTTGTCTTCCCGCGACCAGTTATCCCCGTCGGAAAAGTGGAAGGCATAGACGTTCCATTCCTCCGCGGGGTAATTCTCCTGCATGATCTTGGCGCACAATTCGTAGGCGGAGGAGATGACCGTGCCGCCGTTTTCCCGCACCGAGAAAAAGGTATCCCGGTCCACCTCCCCGGCCTGGGCGTCGTGAATGAGGTAGCGGGTGATCACCCCCTTGTACTGGAAATGCAGCCAGGTGTCGATCCAGAAAGTTTCTAAGCGCACGATGTGCTTCTGCTCGTCCCACATGGAGCCGGAAACGTCCATCATGTAAATGATCACCGCGTTGCTCTCCGGGAGTTTGGTGGTTTTCCAGGAGCGGTAGCGGTAATCTTCCCGGATCGGCACAATGTGCGGCCGCTCGTAGGTAAACTGCCCGGAAACGATCTGCCGCTTCAGCGCTTCCCGAAAAGTGCGCTTGAAGTGGCGCAGCGACTCCGGCCCCACCCGGCTGATGCCGGTGTAACGGTCCTTTTTGGAGATAATCTCCTTTTTGCCCTTGGGCTGGATGTTGGGAAGCTCCAGCTCGTCGCCGAGGATTTCCGCCAATTCTTCCAGGGTCAGCTCCACTTCCCGGAGGTGCTGGCCGGGCTGGTTTCCGGCCTCGCCGGCCCCGCCGTCGCCGGGATCCCCGCCCAGGGGATCGCCGGGCTCGCCGTCGCCCTGGCTGGCTCCACCCCGGCCGTTATCTCCGAACTGAAAGCGGGGCAGGTCGATCTGCGGCAGGGGGATGCTGATCAGGTCCTTGCCCTTGCGCCCCACCATCTCTCCCCGGGAGATGTATTTGCGCAGATTCTCCTTGATCTTGCCCTTGATGATCTGGCGAAAGCGGTTGTGGTCGTTGTCGATGTGTAGTAGCATGGTTTTTCAAAGTGAGCTAAAGTGACCAAAGTGAGCTAAAGTGACTAAAGTGACTAAAGTGAACTAAAGTGAGCTAAAGTGAGCTAAAGTGCCTAAAACTGGTTTTTAACTTTAGCCATTTTAGTCACTTTAGGCAATTTAGGCACTTGCCTTATTCTTGAATATCCCCCCGGGCAAAGATGCTGGCCACGTAGTTGAGCACGTCCGTGGCGCTGGCGTCGTCGTAGCCGAAGTGCTTGATCAGCCGGCTCTTCACCACGTCGATCTTCTCCTGGGTCTCCTTGTCCATCACCGAAGAGACCAGCGAGGAGAGCTTGATGCTGTCCTTCTGGTCTTCGAACAGCTTCAGCTCCAGGGCCTTGGCCAGACGCTCGTTGCTGGTCCATTCGAACTTCTTGTTGTCCAGCGACAGCGCCCCGATGTAGTTCATGATCTCGCGCCGGAAATCGTCCTTGCGGCTATCCGGTATGTCGATTTTTTCCTCGATGGAGCGCATCAGCTTTTCGTTCGGCTCCTCGTCTTCGCCGGTGTATTTGTTCTTCACCTTTTCTTTCTGCACGTAGGCTTTCACGTTGTCGATGTAATTGGCGAACAACCGCTTTATGGCGTCCTCGTCCGCGCTGATGGCCCGCTGCACCTCGTTTTTCACGATCTCGGTGTACTCTTTTTTCACCACCTGGATCAGTTCCCGGTAGCGCTTTTTCAACTCTTCGCTGGTGATCAGGCTGTGGTGGTCCAGCCCCGCCTCCAGCTCGTTCAGCACCATAAAGGGGTTCACGGTCGGCTCTTCCGGGTACTTCACGATGGCGTTGGAAATCTTATCCTGAATGTAGCGCGGGGAGATGCCCTCCATGCCTTCCCGGTGGGCTTCCTTGCGCAGTTCCCGGATGTTGTCCTCCGTGAAGCCGGGAATTGACCTTCCGTCATACAGTTTCAACTTCTGCACCAGGGTCAGGTTGGCCTTCTTAGGCTCATCTAAGCGGGTGAGCACCGCCCACATCGCCGCCATCTCGATGGTGTGCGGGGCGATGAATTTGCCGCGGATTTTTTCGTTGTTGTAATCTTTTTTATAGATCTTGATCTCTTCCGCCCAGCGGGTGATGTAGGGAATGTCGATCTTCACGGTGCGGTCGCGCAGCGCTTCCATGAACTCGTTATTCTGCAGCTTGCGATATTCCGGCTCGTTGGTGTGCCCGATGATCACCTCGTCGATGTCGGTCTGGGGGAATTTCTTGGGCTTGATCTTGTGCTCCTGGCTGGCGCTCAACAGGTCGTAGAGGAACGCCACGTCCAACTTCAACATTTCGATGAATTCCACGATGCCGCGGTTGGCGATGTTGAACTCCCCGTCGAAATTGAAGGCCCGGGGGTCGGAATCGGAGCCGTACTCGGCGATCTTGCGGTAATTGATGTCCCCGGTCAGCTCCGTGGAGTCCTGGTTCTTCTCGTCCTTGGGCTGGAAGGTGCCGATGCCGATGCGGTCTTTCTCCGAGAGCAGGATGCGCTTCACCCGCACGTGCTCCAGCACCTTGCGCCATTCGCCTTCGTGCATTTCCACCAGGTCGCGATAAATCTGCCGGCAACTGGGGCACAGCGCCCCTTCGATAAAGATTTCTTCCGCCTTGCTGCCCAACAGTCCCTGCAAAACTTCATTGCGAATCCGCACCGGGATCACGTGCAGGGGGTCTTCGTGCATGGGGCAGGGGATGTTCTCCCGGGGAGAATTGTCGAGGTCCGCAAAGTTTTTGGGAATGTTCAGCCACTCGAAAGAGAACAAAGCGCCTTCGTCGGCGCGGGAATAGTACTCCATGCCCTTCTTCATCAGGCGCACGATGGTGCTCTTGGCGCTCCCCACCGGCCCGTGCAGCAGCAGCACCCGGCGCTCGGTTCCGTAACGGTAGGCGGCCGCCTTCAGGGTGTTCATCAGCTTCATCAGGTGGGTGTCCAGCCCGTAAATCGCGTCTTTGCCATGGTCGATGGGATCGTCGAAGAATTTGTAATGGGTAATCTTCTTCCGGGAATCCTCGTACTCCACGGTGCCGAAGTAGAGGATCATATCATACAACCGCTGGAAACTGGTGCGGGTGATGGTAGTATTCTTTTTGACCAGCTCCAAATAATCCTCAAAAGTACCGCTCCAGGTAAGCGCCCGGAACTCTTTATCAAAATACTTTTTTTGGATGCTCTCCAGGATTTGCTCAGTTGCTGCCATGGAAAATGTCTCCTCATTTAAGTGTTGCTGGTTACTATTGGGGTTCCTGTTCCTGAAAGTGCTCCATTCTTCCATGAATAATGTTGACCAAACGGGGAGAAAAGGGAAGGAGACGGTAAAAGGATCTCAACAAGCGTTAGAACCGTGTTCAGTGCCATGCCCATAAAACCGCGATCCCGAAGCAGTGAATTCAATAAGAGGCCCGAATACTCTTGAATCGAAACGTATGATAAAGACCGCATTCTTTACTACGCCGCGAAATATACATTAAGATACTTTCAATATCAAACTCCATAATTCGCGAATTTATTAATTCACCGATCTTGTTGAAAGTTCCCCGAAAGTAGCCCTACCGGCAATGGTCAATACCCCAATTTTGTGATTTCTCCGGCAGCGCGGGCCGCCCTGACTATGATTCCTCAGTTATAAAAGTATCGGGAATTTGCCCGATTTCCAAGAAAAAAAACGGCCTCGGAAAAATAATTGGGCGGGAGCCGGAACCCTGCGCCCCGGAGCAAGAAATCCGTTGCATTTCACTATTGGGCAGGGTATTATATATTTTACGTTTCGGAGGAGCGGGAAAGGCAGAACATGCGGTATGAATGATACCGGATGCCAGAAGGTGTAATTTGTCATGGGCGCGATGCCGGCTTGGCTTGCTCCTTTGGAGCCCCTTGGGGGATTCCAGTTTCCGGAGATTTGATAACTTACGATTATCCGGTATCTGACAGCCGGTATCCGGCATCCGGGGTCTCACTCAACTCCCAGTCAGGTCATTATGGCGAATTTAAAGCAAACTCTGGAAAATAAAATCCCTCAATGGCGGGCGGATATACGCAAATTGCTTGCCGCCCACGCCGATACGATCGTCTCTTCGATTACCCTGGAGCAGCTTTTCAAAGGGCTGCGCGGGGTGGAAGCGGTGGTGTGCGATACTTCGTTCGTGGATCCGCAGCAAGGACTGCTCATTCGCGGGATTCCGGTGCTGGAATTGATCGACCGTTCCGCGGAAGAGATATTTTTCCTGCTCTGCACCGGGGAACTGCCCGATCCCGCGGCGCTGGAAGCGCTGCGCAAAGACCTGGAGCAACGCGCCGAAGTGCCGGAATACGTCTGGAATATGATCGAATCCATGCCCGAGGATACCGATCCCATGGCGCTGATGAGCATGGCCATGGTGGCGATGCAGCGGGAGTCGGTCTTTCTGAAGCGCTACAACGAAGGAATGCCCCGGGAGGGGCACTGGGAAGCGACGTTAGAAGATGCGCTGAATATTATCGCCCGGCTACCGGTTATTTCCGCGGGAATTTACCGGGGCAGGATTCTCAAAAAAGACGTGCACCCGCCCAAAGCCGGAAACGGCTTTATGGAAAATTTCGCCCACATGTTAGGGGTTGCCGACCCGCAGGGCCATTTCGGAGAGTTCATCCGCCGCTTTGTGGTGGTGCACAGCGACCACGAAGGGGCCAACGCCAGCGTGCTCACCAGCCGGATCGTCAATTCCAGCCTCTCGGATCTCTATTTCAGCATCTCCGCGGCCATGAACAGCCTTTCCGGGCCGCTGCACGGCCTGGCAAACCAGGAGAGCGTGAAATTTGCGCTGGAAATTCTGAGGAAATTCAATGGGGCGCCGGAAGCGGATACGCTGCGGGAGTATATCTGGCAATGTTTGCAAGCCGGGCGGGTGATTCCCGGCTTCGGCCACGCGGTGCTACGCTATAAAGACCCCCGCTATCTTGCCCTGTTTGAATTTGGCAAAAAGATCTGCCCCGCCGACCCGGTGTTTCGCACCGTGGAAACATTGGGAGAAGTGGTGCCGCCGTTGCTGCGCAAACAGGGGAAAGCACACAATCCCTATCCCAACATCGACGGGATTTCCGGGGCGCTGCTCTACGCTTTCGGTATCAAAGAGCTGAATTACTACACCGCGATGTTTTCCACTTCCCAAATCTTAGGCATCTGCGCCCAGTTGATCATCAACCGCGCGGTTTACAGCCCCATCATCCGCCCCCGCTCCGTGACCACCCAGTGGCTGAAAAGCTTTGTGTCGGATGTGATTTGAGAGCTGATGTTACGCATTTACACCTCGTTTACACGCTCTGCGTGTGAACGCCGCTATTCGATGCTCAGCGTCGAATAGCGACACTGCCTCAAACCAGGACATAGAGTGTTAAGCGTAAACAAGTGCGTAACATCAGTTAAGAGGGGTGATTGCTTTGAGGGGAGACAACCCTGAAGAACGAAACCGGGCAGCGAGAGGAATTTACCCGTAGCATTTCACCGCAAACCCTTTCAACACCGCGCTGGCAAATTCCCCTGCGCTGAGGGTGTGGGAAACGTATTGGCCGCCTTGCAGCGCGTCCACAATCAGTTTCTTGTTCAGGTAGTCGATGAAGTAAATCTCTTTGATCTGGTATTCCCGGTAAATTTCCCGCTTGATCTTCAAATCGTAAGGGCGGGTGGTTTTGGAGATGATCTCCACTATCAAGTCCGGCGCGCCGAAGAATTCGACCTCGCTGAATTTCCCGGGATTCTCTTTGCTGATGAAAATAATGTCCGGCGCGAAACGCCGCTTGCCCAGCGCGATGGTCAACTGGGAGCCTAACACTTCCCCCAGGTCTTTCACTTCCACAAAATCACATAGACTTCTGAAAACTTGCCTGAATACTCTCTCATGGGTTACGCTTTCCGGCGAGTGCATGACCAGGATTCCCTCCTCTAAAAAGTCCGCTTTTTGTTCATCCAGGTTGTAGAAATCTTCCAGGGTTCCTTCGATAAAATACAGGTATTCCCCGGCAGGATGAATTTTTTCCCCGGGTTTACCCTTTTTGCCGGGAGATTTGCCGGAAGCGCGTTTCTTTACTGCTTTTCCCTGAATAGCAACCATGCCGTCGTCCCTCGTTTTGAGAGAATATACCGGGGAGCTATGGCAATCGCAACCAATTTGTGGAAGCGCCCGGAAACTTTCCCCTTGACAAATTCCCTGCCTTGAGGTATCCTTTCCATTTCTGGAACGCTTTCGCAATACGCCCGCATTCTATCGACCCCTCGTGGTTCGCTTTAGCGAATTTATGCAATACTCCTACCCTGAATGCAAAAGGAGAAGTTATGAAGGTCCGGTTGTCAATCCCTCCCCAGCAATTCCGACTTACCGAAAAATTCAACTTCGCTGAATTCTCCCGGGTTATCCTTACCGGTTGTCTTTACAGCGGAATGTTGCCATGCTTTTTAGGCGGGTTCTTGTCCACTTTGTTGCGCAAGAGTTCCAGGGCGCGGCAGAGTTTCGGGCGGGTCATTTGCGGCTCGATCACCTCGTCGATGTAGCCGTGCTCCGCCGCCAGGTAGGGATTGGCGAATTTATCCCGGTATTCGGCCTCTTTTTCCGCCAGCGCCGCTTCCGGGTCGTCGGCTTTGGAAATTTCTTTCTTGAAAATGATCTCCGCCGCCCCTTTCGGCCCCATCACCGCGATTTCCGCGGAGGGCCAGGCGAAGTTGAAATCCCCGCGAATGTGCTTGGAGCTCATCACGTCGTACGCCCCGCCGTAGGCTTTGCGTAGAATGAGGGCGATTTTCGGCGCCGTGGCCTCGCAATACGCATAGAGCAGCTTCGCCCCGTGCTTGATGATTCCGCCCCACTCCTGGGCGGTGCCGGGCAGAAAGCCGGGCACATCGACAAAGGTGATGATGGGAACGTTGAAGGCGTCGCAGAAGCGCACGAAGCGCGCCCCTTTCAGGGAGGAATCGATGTCCAGCACTCCCGCCAGCATCGAGGGCTGGTTGGCGACGATTCCTACCGCGTAACCGTTCAGCCGCGCAAACCCCACCACGATATTCCGGGCGTATTCCTGGTGAACCTCGAAGAAATCCCCCTCATCCACCACTAACTTGATCACTTCCGTTACCTCATAGGGCTTGCCGGGATTCGCGGGGATGATGTTCAGCAGCGCCGCTTCCTGGCGATCCGGTTTGTCTTTGGGAGCGCGGTAGGGAGGTTCTTCGGCGTTATTCAGGGGCAGGTAGCTCATCAGCTTGCGGATTTTCCGCAGGCAGTCCACGTCATTTTCGGCTACAAAATGACTCACCCCGCTCTTGCTGGCGTGGGTCATCGCCCCGCCCAATTCTTCAAAAGTGACTTCCTCGTGGGTAACGGTCTTGACCACGTTCGGCCCGGTAACGAACATGTAGCTCTTGTCGCGCACCATGAAGATGAAATCGGTGATGGCGGGAGAATAGACCGCCCCCCCGGCGCAAGGTCCCATGATGGCGGAAATCTGCGGAACCACCCCGCTGGCCAGGGTATTGCGCAGGAAAATATCCGCATACGCCCCCAGGCTGACCACCCCTTCCTGGATGCGCGCCCCCCCGGAATCGTTCAACCCGATTACCGGGGCGCCGATCTTCATGGCCATGTCCATGATTTTGCACACTTTGGCCGCGTGCGCCGCGCCTAAGCTACCCCCAAACACCGTGAAATCCTGGCTGAACACGCACACGGTGCGCCCCTCGATCTTGCCCAGGCCGATCACCACGCTGTCGCCGGGGTAACGCTGCCGGAACAGCCCGAAATCGTGGGTCTGGTGGCGTACTAACATGTCGATCTCCTCGAAGCTGCCCTCATCTAAGAGCACCCGTAAACGCTCCCGGGCGATCAATTTGCCCTGTTCGTGCATTTTGGCAATGCGCTCCTCGCCCCCGCCCTTTAACGCCTCCGCCTGCAATTGGCGCAGATAAGCTACTTTCTCCTCCATGGTTTGCCACTGTTTTTTCACTTCATCTGCCACGGGTGAATTCCTCGTTTTAGTTTCACATAGATTCCCGCTTAAAACACGCGGGAATGACATACTTTCAGGCGTCCAGGGTGCATCTGCAACAGCCGGCCACCCGGTATGGCGCTCCCGGCCAAATTAACCATCTCGAGATTAATTTGCACGGGGTGATTTAAAATGATTGCCGCTTCTCACTTGCTATAGCTGGCGAGGGCTGTGGCCGAATCCCCTTAGGCATTAGTTTTTACGCATCACGCTTAAAATTTTCCCTCGCCGGTTGCGGCGCGGGGCTTTCCGCCGTAATTTATCCCGCCAGTAAAACCATGGAGAAACCGGCTATGAGACATTTTTTGATTATGGGAATGGCGTTAATAGTGTCGCTGTTGCTCCTGCTGCCGGGTTGCAGCAAAAAAGAGGAGCCCGAAACTGCGCCGCAGGGCAGCATTTCCACTCCTGAAAGCGGCGGCAACCGGGTTGAGGCCACTTTTTCGGTTCCGGAGCTCGCCGCGGAGTATTGGAAGACGATTTTTGAAACCCAGCAAGCGATTATGGCTTCACCGGAAGATGCGGCCCTGCGCAAACAATTGTGCGATAGAGCGTATTTCCCGCAAAACCGCGCCATCGTAACCGTGGGGGTGGGGCGAAGAAGCCATCCCGAGACCGGGCAGCCCATTTCGTCCCAATTCGTGCGCCAGGCCGCCTTTGCTGACGCAGCCCGCTGGGCCGGCTACATCAGCACCTGGCTGGAGCAGAACTACCAGCCCGATTTCGGGGAGCTTTCCAAAGCCCTGGACGCCTCTTCCCAGGTGATCAGCGAAACCGCCCTGGGGGATTCTTTGTACGTAGAGGTGGCGTACCAGTATTAAAGTAGGCAGCCGCGTAAGCGGTGGCTTCGCCATAGGCAGTAGGCAGGAGTGCCGCGAAGCGGCTCCTTTGGAGCAAAACTTCAGATAGTGCCATTTGTCACCTCGGTTATATTCCAGGAGTTGTTCAGATCGAACTCGCTCCAAAACTCTGTTTTGGAGCGCACTAACGGACGAAACTGAGTTTCGTCTGTTAGCCCGTTGCTAA